>JASDTK010000264.1:1089-11215 GCA_041891555.1 Oscillospiraceae bacterium | reverse complement strand
TAGCCCGGGCAGGCAAACGAAAAGCCCGGCACGACGAGGATGTTATATTTCTTGGCAAGAGCGCAGAATTTCTTGTCGTCACACGGAGTTTTGACCCACATATAAAACGCGCCCTGCGGATACGCGCATTCAAATCCGGCGTCCTTAAGACCTTTGTAGAGCACCTTGCGGTTGTTGTCATATGAAGCAATGTCCGTACTCTCGTCCAGACAGCGCATAACCACTCTTTGTATGAGAGAGGGTGCGTTTACAAAGCCCAGCACGCGGTTAGCTATAGCGGCAGCGTCAATAATAAGCTCGCTTTCATCCACTTCCGAGGGGATTACGAGATAGCCGATACGCTCACCCGGAAGGGAAAGAGATTTCGACCATGAGTAGCCAACGATAGTGTTGCGGTAGAACTTCGTGAGCCACGGAACCTCGGCCCCGTCATAGGCAAGCTCTCTGTAAGGCTCGTCTGAAAGAATGTAAATCGCGTGCCCGAACTCCTTCTGCTTCGCCTCAAGAACCGCAGCAATTTTTTTAATGGTTTCCTCGGAATATATGACGCCTGTCGGATTGTTTGGCGAATTTACGATGAGAGCCTTCGTCCTGGACGTCAGCGCTTTTCCAATCGCCTCGGCGTCCGGCTGAAAATCAGGCAGGCTGGGCGGGACAACAACCAGAACTCCGTCATAATTTGCGATATAATTGCCGTATTCAAGGAAGTAAGGAGCGATTACTACGACCTCGTCACCGGGATTCAGGAGCGTTTTGAGGATTACGTTTAGGCTTCCCGCCGCGCCGACCGTCATCACTATGTTTTGGGCGTCGAAGGCCGTGCTGAAGCGCTTGTTCAATGAACCGGCAACAGCGGCGCGAACGTCGGGATAGCCGGCCGAGGACATGTAGCCATGCACCATAGTGGAGGGCTCATTGTTAAGAACATCGAAAGCCGCTTCCCTTACCTTTTCGGGTGCGGGGAAATTAGGGTTTCCGATGCTGAAGTCATATACATTTTCCCGCCCGTAAAGAGCGGCAAGCCTGTTGCCCTCCTCAAACATCTCGCGGACAGTCGAGTTGCGTTGAGTGAGCCCAAACATTTTTTCAGAAATATTATGCGCCATAACAAAACCTCACAGACTTTTCTGACGATATTCTAATAAACTATTGTATCACATTTTAACATTGCTTGACAATCCCTGTGATATAAAATATTATATTGTATAGTTATATCGGATACAAAGGAGAAATCAAAAAGCATGGACATGAAATGGTTTGAGGACATGGAAAAACGCATTCCGCATGGCGATGTAAGGACGCGTTTTGCTCCGAGTCCCACAGGATATATGCACGTCGGCAATCTGCGCACTGCGCTTTATACCTATCTGATTGCGAAAAAGAATGGGGGAAAGTTTATCCTCCGCATTGAGGACACCGATCAGGGCAGACTGGTCGAGGGCGCGACTGACGTTATTTACAAAACGCTAAAAGACTGTCATCTTACGCACGATGAAGGCCCTGATATAGGCGGACCGGTTGGGCCATACATCCAGACCGAACGCCGCGAGTTCTACGGCAAATATGCCGAGCTGCTGCTCGAAAAGAATGGTGCCTACCGCTGCTTCTGCGGGAAAAGCGACTCTGAGGAAGATGGCGGCGAGTTCAAAAAAATTGAAAATCCCTGCGCGCGTTTGACTAAAGAGGATTCAGACGCGAAAGTGGCGGCTGGCGAGAGCTTTGTAATACGTCAGCGTATCCCGCGTGAAGGCACGACGACCTTCCATGATGAGATTTTCGGTGATATCACGGTTCCGAACGATACGCTGGACGACAATGTGCTCATTAAGTCCGACGGACTGCCGACTTATAATTTTGCGAATGTCGTTGACGACCATCTAATGGGAATAACTCATGTCGTGCGCGGCAGCGAGTACCTTGCCTCCGCGCCGAAATATAACCTGCTTTATGAGTCCTTCGGCTGGGAGATACCCAAATACGTCCACTGCAGTCCCGTAATGCGCGACCATCAGAATAAAATGTCAAAGCGTCACGGCGACCCAAGCTATGAGGACCTGATAAATCAGGGCTATCTGACCGACGCCGTTTTAAATTACGTCGCGCTTCTGGGTTGGAGTCCCGGGGGAGAACAGGAAATCTATTCGCTCAGCGAGCTTTGCGAGGCTTTCGACATTACGGGCATTTCAAAATCGCCTGCAATCTTTGATGTTGAAAAGCTGACATATTTTAACGCGGAGTATATCAAGGCTCTGACTCCCGGGCGCTTTATCGAGCTTGCTGAACCGTTCATACGCCGGAGCGTAAAGAGTCCTGATATCGATATTTCTCTTTTTGCGCCGCTTCTTCAGCCGCGTACGGACAAGCTGACTGATATACCCGAAAAAATCGATTTCTTCGATGAGCTTCCCGATTACGACATCGAGCTTTTCATAAATAAAAAGTCAAAAACAGATGCCGTCGTGTCGCTTGACATGCTGAACAAGGCGCTTCCCGCGCTCGAAGCAATAGGCGACTGGACGGAGGAAGCGATACACGATACGCTTATAAGACTTGCGGAGTCACTAGGAGTTAAGAACGCGACGCTCATGTGGCCGTTGCGTATCGCGGTTGCGGGAAAAGCCGTCACACCCGGCGGCGCGGTTGAAATCTGCCATATACTTGGTAAAAGCGAAACTATAAGACGTTTAAAAAAAGGAGAGGATAAGCTGAAATAAGTAGAAGAAGACCGAACGTGGGAAAAGAATGAGGAGGACATGATGACAAAACGGAAATTCGCACTCATCTGCATTGCCGCATTGCTAGCTAGCCTCATATCCGGATGCGGAAACGAAGTAATTGTTACCCCAAAACCCGCAGCCACTCTCCCTGCCGAGGAAACGATGATTGAAAAAGACACTCAAACTGTGCAACCTGCGAACAGCCCCGCTGCCACCGGACATCCCGATTCAAAAGATTATTCGATAACGTCGGGCGGAACGACACAAGCAGTTTCTATGGACCGATACGATCTTTCTTTTTCCGGTGACGGAGGTCCGGACTTCGGAATTTATATTGATTATTCGACAAACGACGTCTCAGACACCCAACACAACGACGGAAAAAGTTGTTACTTAGTGTGCGCCTTTTATCAGGACGTAGTCAGCTCGTATATTACAATCGACTACTTCGGCGGAGTGACGGAGGACGATGCGATAGCGTCCCTTATCGGTTTCATCAATAATACGACCGTGACCACTCAGGATATGGGACAATGCGAGCTTGAAAGCTGCACAGCGCATGTTATAAAGGGGCAAGGTGCCGACGGCGCAAGTTATACATTCTACGTAATAGATACAGGGGACGGCTATGTCGCTGAATTCCTGCGACTCGATCCAGCTGAGCAGGATTTATCCACAGGGCTTATTGCCTCCGCGGAGTCAATTTTTGTAAATTAAGCAAATATTCAATAATTTGACATAATTAAAACACCTCTTATGTGTAAAAAATATGCACAAAAGGGGTGTTTGTTTTTTCGTGATAAACACGCGCCGGAAAATATATTAAATGCGCCGGGCGGCGCGCGGGAGGTCACATGAGAAAGTCAACAGCCATAACCATAATTTCACTGCTTGCCGTGGTAGCTGTGGCAGCCGCGGCATTCGGAGTTGTTACTAAGCGGAAGCTGGACAGCGACGATCAGTATATAGCCGCGAACTACCGCCACGCCTTTGCTGAGGTGGTTTCAAGCATAAGTGATATGGATACGGCACTACAGAAAAGCCTGCTCGTCACTTCGCCCTCAATGGCGGGGGCGGTATGTACCGAGGTTTACGGCAAGGCGCTGCTTGCCAAGATGGCTCTCGGCGTAATGCCGTATTCGGCAAACGAAATGGAGAAGACCGCAGGTTTTATCAGCCGTGTGGGAGATTATGCTTACGCACTTTCGAGAAAAGCCGCAAAAGGTGAGGGCTTCTCTCAGGAGGAAAAGGACAACCTGCATTCGCTTTCGGAAGCGACCACAATGCTCGCGCAGAACCTGAATTCTTTACAAAACGACATGGGCAGCGGGCTTGTGAGCATTGATCAGTATGCAAAGACCGTCGCGGAGCAGGACAAGGGCGAGGAGGAGCTTCTTCCTGCGACTCTGGGTGACGGGCTGAGCTCTGTTGAGCAGGAATTTCCGGAAACTCCGACACTGATTTACGACGGGCCGTTTTCGGAGCATATTGAAGGTATGAAGCCCTTGATGCTGGAGGGACTCAATGATATTGACGATGACGCGGGGCGCGGGGCTGCCGCGAAATTCATCGGTATGCGCCCCGAGCAGGTTTATGCCACAGGCGAACTTGACGCCGATATTGTTTCTATGTGCTATGAAGCAAAGTCAAAAAACGAGGTGATCAGAGCGACGGTCAGCAAGAAGGGCGGATTTGTCTATCAGGTTGTCAGTTCAAGGCTTGTCGGTAAGACGGTGATGAGCGCAAAGGAAGCGCTGGACGCAGCAAAGAAGCTTCTGGAACGCAAGGGCTACACCAACATGCGTGAAAGCTATTATATGATAGACAACAACACCCTGACGGCTAACTTCGCCTACACCGAAAACGGAGTGGTATGTTACCCCGATCTGATAAAAGTCGGAATTGCTATGGATAACGGGTCGCTGCAGAGCTTCGACGCCACAGGATATATCAAATCTCACACGCAGCGCAGCATACCTGCGCCGGCAATTTCGGAGGAGAGCGCTAAAAGCAAGGTGCCGAGCGATCTGAATATAGTGAACATCAATAAGACCCTCATTCCCAGCGCGGGAAAAAACGAGGTTTTCTGCTACGAGTTCGAGTGCGAGGACTCAAACGCTCAACACTTTCTTATCTATGTCAACGCCATGACTGGGGAGCAGGAAAAGATATTCATTCTATTACAGGACGAGAACGGAACGCTGACGCTTTAATATGATAATGAGCTGTCGCCCAAAGAGGCGGCAGCTCAGTTTTTTAGCCTGTTATTTCATGTACATTCCGACAACCGCAAGGTCCTTGTCGAGAGAAATCGTAAACGTACGGGTCGCCTTTTCGTAGGTGCAGACGAGTACGCAGATCGCGTAATCTTCACCTGTGGATTTGCTTTTTTGCCCGTATGCAGCAACAGTCTTGTATTCCTTAAATGCTCCGGACTCATCGAGCATGGGCTGCCAGGCACTTTTCAGACTATCTGCTGTCAGCTGACCCTGAAGGTCCTCGCGGACCAGAGTTACAACGGCGTCGTAATCCTGAGTATTAATGGTATCGACAACACTTTTGGCTTTGGCAATCACGTCGTCCTCCTTGTAGATATCCGCAAGTTTGCTGGATGAACAGGCGGCAAGAGACAGCACCAGAATGATTGAGAGCGCGGCGGTTATTATTTTCTTCATTGTTTGTTCTCCTTATTGATATTTTGTCTGCGATAAAGCAGGTATGAATATGTTATCGGAAGTATGACTAAAAGCGCGATAGCGCCGAGCATGATGTATAAGCTGCCTATGAATGTATTGACAATCACCGCGAGCCCGCCTATTACCCATACGAAGCCGGAAAAACGATGAGTTTTGTTCCAGTTCTCCTCATTGTCGAGCGTCCACGGGAGTCTTATACCGACAGTGTAGCTCTGTCGGCTTTTAGGCATATAGTTTCCGATTATGAGGAAAAGCAGGCCCACAAGAGCGGAGCATATCATGGATATCGGCACATCATAGCCGAGTCCTTTGAAGAGCGTTACGGGAACGAATATAAGAGATGAGACGGGCACCGCCCAGAGCCCGACAGCGCGGATAACGATATTCGCGTTGCGCCGCTTCGGGTCGGAGTTAAGTATGAAATGAGTAAACAAATTTAAAAGAGCAAGCCCTACGGGGAATACAAAGCACGCGACTGCCTTTGAAGAATAGGAATCAGGGACGCCGTTAATATCAAAATGCGTCGGAAGCTGTTCGGGAAGCTTCTTGTATAAAAGCAATCCGAGAGCAACAGGAAGAAGGCAGACAAGAGTTGAAAGAATTGACTGAGTATTAACCTTATTTTTCATCTTTATTTCCTCCGAACTGCGAAAACCACAGCATGACTTCCTCAAATACCGAGGTGTTAAGTTCATAGTATATATAGTTTTTATATTTGCTTTCGATGACTAATCCGGCCTTTTTGAGCTGCGAAAGGTGGTATGAGATTGTGGCACCGGTCATATCGAAAGCCTGACCGATTTCTCCGGCGGACATTTTTCCATGCTTCAGCATAACGAGAATCTCGCGCCGGGCCGGGTCTGACAGCGCCTTAAATGTTTCCGGAAAGCTCATAATCTCACCTCTGCTATTTAGATATATTTCGAAACAGAATATACACCTAATTTGAAAAAAGTCAAGAGGGCATTTAGAAAATTTTCTAAATGCCCTCAAATTTGTACTTATTCAAAGCGAGAAGTCAGATCATGGAAAGAATTTTTTCTTTGGGAATGACGCCGACCGATTTGTTTTTAAGCTGCCCGCGCTGCATCACAATCAGTGTAGGAATGCTCATGACTCCGAAGCGACCGGCAAGCTCCTGCTCATCGTCGACATTGACCTTGCAGACCTTAATATCCGCGCGTTCCTCCGCTATCTCGTCCACCACTGGGGAGAGCATCCGACAGGGCCCGCACCAGCTTGCCCAGAAATCTATAAGAACAGGTTTTTCAGAGGCGGTAACTTCTTTTTCAAAATTCTGACTTGTAACTGTTATGACTGACATATTTTTCTCTCCTTTATTGAATTAGTAGAAAGATATTATACCCATATCCGCATTCAAAATTTGGACTAATGCGCTTCACAGAGGTGCTTTTTTAATATGTCCGAACTGGCGGGGATATTCCGGCGGAGTAGGCTTTATTTTTTTGATTATTACTGCGCTGTGCACGATATCGGTGCCGGGTATCAGGTATTTCTTGACCTCCGACATTTTTCCACCGAGAACGGTCATGGCTCTGGAGGCTTCCGCAAGCTCCTCCTCACATTCAGGGCCCTTCATAGCTATGAAGACACCGCCAACATGAACAAAGGGCATACAAAGCTCGCAAAGTATGTTTAAGCGCGCCACGGCGCGGGAAACGGCAACTTCATAGCTGCCGCCGATATCGTCGACTGTTTCCTCCGCCCTTGCACAGATACAGCGGACATCGGAAAAACCAAGCCTTAAGCAGGTTTCTTCAAGGAAATCCATGCGCTTTTTATGACTATCGAGCAAAGTGAGCGCTATTGACGGTTGGGCAATTTTGAGCGGTAGACCGGGAAAGCCCGCGCCTGTCCCGATATCGATAACAGAAGCGCCGGAAAAATCATAGAGCGAACACAGCGCCGCGCAGTCAAGAAAATGCAGCCGCGCCGTAGGTTCCTCGCCCTCAATGGCAGTAAGGTTCATAACCGCGTTTTTTGCTGTCAGATAATCGTAGTATCTGCGAAAGCGATTGGACATTTCTTCTGTGAAAGGCAGCCCCAAAGCTTCAAATCCGTCTTTTAATATCTGCTGCATTTTGTCCCTCCGGGCAATATAGGAAAGTAGGTTTTATCTCAGGTTTTCCCTTTGAATTTCAGCCCGCATTTCGGGCAGGTTATGTTGATTTTTCCCTTACCCCGCGGCAGCCGCAGCTTGCTTTTACAATCGGGACAGGTAATAAATCTATACTGTTTTTTCTGCTGTATGCGAAACTTCCATTTTGTAAAGGAGTCGGAAATATCGCCGGAAATACGGGTGAAATGATAATTCTCTGCCCTGCGTTTTGCTAGGTTTTTTGAAAAAGCCCGCCAGATTGCGTACGCGGCGGCGGCAAGAGCGAACACCGCGATTACGGGAAACAGGAACGTAAGGGTGTAAAGGATGAGCGCCAGAACAAGAAACGCTGTACTCAGTTTGTCAAAGCCGTTTCTGCCGGTCATTAGTTCGCGAAGCCTGTTGAACATTTAAGGTACTCCTCCCCGGAGTAATGTTGATAGGGCAGATATTAAGAGCCCCTTTAGCTGAAATACGCTCGAATAATACTGGAAAGCCGGTAAAGCAAACAGAGCGCATCACCCGATACGCCCTGTATATTATCATATGATTTCATTTTAGTCTACTGCTATGCATAGAAATCGTGCTGACCGATGTTCACAACGAAAACTCGGGTCTGCGCAAACCAAGAGGAAATACCGACCTGCGGATTTACAAAATAGATTGAATCTCCGACAATGTTGTAGCCCTCGAGACAAATCTTCGCCGCAACAACAGATTCCTCATTAGGCTCTTCGTAAATACCGCCCTCCGTAACGCTGAACTGGACGCCGTACTTATTGTCAAAAATAACTCCGTAAATAGTCTTGGGACAAGAGGGATTGGCCAAACGGTTCATGACCACATCGCCAACGCCGATTTTGCCTTCGATAGACTGATTACCGGATTCTGCATTAATGAGGTGTGACAGCCAATAGAGGTCATCCGCGTTGTAATAGTCTTCACCGCCTTTGATTACCGAGGGCTCATCAGCTGTTATAGTCACGGCGGAGGCGCCGCTGTCCCATGCCACTTCTGCCTGATAAACCTTTGCCAGCTCACGGACGGGCAGACACAACGAATCGTTTATAACAAGTACACCCTTGGGAAGATAGAAGCAGCGGTCATTGACCGTAATATAATCTGTTCCGACGGTTGCCGAAAGCTTAAGATCTTTTCCGGTTACGGTCGCTGTATTGGTATCCGAATCCCATGCGATATCAGTTTGATCTCCGATGACGTCAAGAAACGCTCTAAGAGAAACATATGTAGTATCATCGACCTTAATGCCGTCAGTCATTCTAATTCCATTCATATACATGGCGACAGCAACTGCAGAGGTTTCGTCTGCCGCAAAGGACGTGTCTTCAGCGGTGCCAGCAACAGCCTCAATGTTCCCGCTTGTGCTTATGACGCCGCCGCTCGCTTCCGATGCTTCGGCGTCGGCATTATTGCCGCTTACAAATCCGCCCGTCGTACAGACTATCAAACAAATAGCGCATATTATGGAAATGTTCTTAAGTATTTTGTTTTTCATAACACGCTCCTATTCCTGAATATTTATCGATAGAGACAATTACACTATTACGGTATTCTGACATAATTATATTCATTTACGTGTACAAAAATCAAGAGCAAAATTGTACAAATTGACATATTTAAAATAATGAATTGTACACATAAGCCCAAAATGATGAAAAAAACGCAGTATTATCAATGGCTTGGCACAAAATGTTGTATGTGCACAATATAAAAATTATTTTCGTAGAGGGGGAATACTGGTAGGTAAACCGTAGAAAATGCAGGATGGTTGTCAATAATTTTTCATTATGTAAATCGTTTTATTTATGCATCGAGGGACCGTGAGGAGGTTTCGGATAAATTGACCATAAGCAAGAGCTCGCTTTTCCATCAGGGTAATTAATAATCGAAAGGATGCATAAAATCAATATACGGAAGGAGAAAGGAGGGGCACCTTGAGCATTAAAAAGGGCATTGCGGTCACGGCACTAATCATTTTTGGGATATACGCTGTGCAGACCGTCGGCACTGATCAACATGCCAGAGATTTAATTTCCCGCTTAGCAGGTGAAAGCGGCCTGTCGCAAATCGGAGAGAAGCCGGAAACGACTTCCTCAGGCGGCGATAAAACAGTTCAGACAAATTCTGAGCTAACGAGCGAAACGCTCCCTCCTTTCCCTTCAGAAGTTGAGATTCCGGAAACGGAATATCCGGAACCGGAAGAATCCGCAGCTATTCTTCCAACGACAATCGAGGGCGGAATGGTGATATCTAATGAGACAAGCTACGAGCTGGACCTTGGCTCCCTTGCGTCGGCTGGTACCTCGGTAAAACTGGCTCCGGAGGGTCCGCAGATCCTGATTATACACACCCACGGCAGTGAAGCATATACGCCGGATAATACGGACAGTTATGAAGCTTCCGATACATTCAGGACTCAGGACACTGAACACAGTGTCATAAGAGTAGGGGATGAGCTTGCCTCCTGTTTTGAAAGCTATGGGCTCTCCGTCATACATGACAGGAGCATCTACGACTATCCGAGCTACACAGGAAGCTACGCAAAAAGTCAGGCGGCAGTTGAAAGCTATCTT
>JASDTK010000264.1:0-1079 GCA_041891555.1 Oscillospiraceae bacterium | reverse complement strand
TCTTAAAAAGTATCCGAGTATATCCGTCGTTCTCGATGTTCACCGAGACGCTATTGGAGACAGCGATGTCGTCTATAAAACCGTGGCGGAGGCGGACGGAAAGTCCTGCGCACAGTTCATGCTGCTGGTGGGAACCGGAGAAAACGGACTAGAGCATCCAAACTGGAAGGAAAATCTCAAGTTCGCGCTCTATCTCCAATCGGCAGTCGTTGCAAAATATCCTTCACTGCCCAGACCGATTGCACTGAAAAAGGAACGCTACAATCAGCATCTTTCGACAGGATATCTGATTTTGGAAGTTGGCAGCAGCGGAAATACTTTATCGGAAGCACTCAACGCAGTCAGGCTGTTTGCGGATGCCGCCGCTCCCGCGTTGAAGGAACTGAGCGGGGACTCCGGACAATGAGGAGCGGTGCGCCGAAATACAACTTGACTTAATTATAATATGTATGCTTAAGAAACAGTTAAAAAACTGGCGCAGCGCGCAGCGCGGTTTTTTTAATTTTTGCCTTGCCGAAACGAATAATTGTGCCTTACAGAGACGATACTTATTTTATCGTTGCATCAGATGATAAAATAAGGAGGAGAAAACATGAATATTAGCGAAATCATGACCGAGCACGTTATTTCAATCAATGAGGACGAGCCGGTTATTGCGGCGGCGAGACTTATGAAACAGCACAACATCGGTTCACTGCCGGTACGGGACGGAAAAAACAAGCTAAAAGGTATTGTTACGGACAGGGATATCGTTCTTAGATGTGTTGCCGGCAACATTAATCCTCAGGAAGTCAGGATTGGAGAGGTCATGAGCCGCAGTCTTATTACCGCTTCGCCGTTCGAGGATACGGAAAAAGTTGCGGAACGTATGGGGATGAGCCAGATACGCAGGGTTCCGGTCACAGAAGAAGGTATACTGGTCGGTATTGTCGCACTTGGTGACATTGCAAAAAAAGACGAATTTAAAATGGAAGCTTCGGAAGCCCTCAGCGAGATATCCGCAAATTTCAGGAGAAGGTAATTTTAATAGCTATTCCGATAAGGCCGTCTTTTCGAGCGGGTCAATATTCCGTTTGACC
>JASDTK010000263.1:10956-11283 GCA_041891555.1 Oscillospiraceae bacterium | reverse complement strand
ATACTGGCCTTTAAGATCGGCGTTTTCGTTCATCCACTTCTGAAGATAATCCACCTCCGCCTCAACCAAGATATTGTCACAGGTAATTCCGGACAAAATCCCGCTAAGGGTCAAAAGAGCCTGACTGTTTGCACTGAGTCGGTTGAGTCTGTGGACGGGTTCGGCAGCTGCGGTTGCATCAAGCCGGTATGCCTTTATGTAAGGATCGAGCTTTGCCCCCATCTTCAGCAACCGGCACAGAAGCTTGGCGCAAGCCCAGCTGTCGCTACCGGCGTTGTGATGCTCCAGTGGAATACCAAACCACTCACAGAGCGTAGGGAGCCTATG
>JASDTK010000263.1:0-10946 GCA_041891555.1 Oscillospiraceae bacterium | reverse complement strand
GCCTATGGTTGTCCGCTTCTTTTATAATGGAACGGGCAATGGTCAAGGTATCGACGTAATAGACAAGGGATTCACAGATTCCATATGCTTGCAGCACTTTACGCAAAACGCAAAGATCAAACGTAGCGTTGTGCGCCGCCACGAGATTTGCTCGAAAGAACGGTGCAATTACCTCCCATATTTCCGGAAACGTTGGTGATTCAGCAACATCCGATGGCGTTATCCCATGAATTTGGATATTGCGATAATCAAAATCGCACTCAGGGTTAACCAGGAAATGTTGAGATTGAGCGATCTCCCCATTTTCGATAATACAAATTCCGATTGAGCACATTCTATCGTTATTATAATTTGGCGTTTCAACATCGAAAGCAACGATTTTTTCCATCTGTTTCACTCCCATGCGCTTTTTGTCATTTTATAACAAAATGCACAAGAAAACAAGAACGCCGTAACTTTGACTTTATATTATTTGTAGGTGTTATGACAACTTGGCACTACAAGAAGTAATTTTTTAATGCTAATCGATTTTTTATCAATGCTTTTACCGCGGCATTGATGACAAGAGACGCCTACAGTGCTAAAATAATAGAAATAATTTACTTTTTCGATAAAATTCCTATTAATGGATTAGCTTCACTGGAGGTGAACCTATGCGCCTGTTTGATGTGGTTCCAAGCGAGCTGTTTTCAATACTTGCTTCTCCGAATCGGCTTATATATTCTGACGCATTGACCGTATTGTACGATGCTTTTCGGGAGAACTTGAAAATACAGAAGAATACCTTCTTTACCATGATTCGAAGCAGGTTGGAAGACGAACTTGCTAACTCTGAATTTAGTGAGGACGGAATTTATGAAGAAGAGGCTCAGGATCTCTCCGGAAGAGCTCGATTTTTGATTCGGAAGTTAAAGGAACGCGGATGGATCGAGCTCGAGCGCGGCGATGACTTTGAAGAATATGTAATTCTACCTGATTACAGTATTAAAATTCTTGAGATGTTTTCTGAGCTGACTTCGGAAAACAGATCAAGCGGTTTTTCTTTTGTCTATGAAACATATTCAACCCTTCGCATGGCCAATGAAGATCCAAGCGGAGGGGCCTACGAGAAAATGATGGCGCTCTATGGGGCTTATGACAAGACTCTTGCCCTTATCAAAATGCTTAAAACCGTATATCATAACATTAACCGTTATTTTCAACAGCAGATTGATATGCGCGATGTAAATCAGGTGCTTGCGGTACATTTCGATGATTTTTTGCAGCGTATAATCGAAGCATATATCCGTCCACTTAAGATCAAAGACTCTGTTCCAAAGTATAAAGTACCTATCCAGCAGGTATTGGATGCCTGGTTGGAAGATAACGATTTACTGAACGCTATGGCAAATGCAGCTTTGCAGGAAAAACGGTTTGATTCTCTTGAGAAATGCCGCGCGGATATAGTCTCCAAACTGTTTTTTGTTAAAGAAAATTACGAGAATTTTGAAACTGAATATCTCAATGAAATAGACGTAAAGGTGCGGAGGTATACCCGTGCAACGACTCAGAAAATTGAGAGCCTTACTAATAATGATCAGACAATCAGGGGGAATTTGGTTTATCTTCTTAACGCACTTTCCGACATCTCAAATGTTGAGGAACTTATAGATAAAATTCAACCTGTTTTTCAGATTTTTGAGCAATCCTGGATGGGAGAATGCAGCCTTTATTCCCAGAGACGACCTGGAAAACGTGATAAACGCGATCCTGTACTGATGAGCGAGGAGTCAGTAGACCTTAGCCGCATGGCTTTGGATGAGTTCGGAGCTACAATTAATAGTCCCTATAGCAAGAAAAACGTTCGAGCGTATATGGAAAAGTTGCTGGAAAACTCTGATATAGCCTATACAAAGGATATGCATGTTGAAAATGATATGGCCTATATCCTCTCCGGGCTGGCTGTAATTTCCAGCAGCGACAGAGACAGTTTTTACCGCATTGAATCGGTTGACGACACTGTGGCTTCAAATTGTTATGAGTTGCCATCGGTTAGGTTTATAAGAAGGAAGGTGCGGTAGTTGGATTTATCAGCCATCAATGATTTTACGTCGAAAGATAAAGAGATGTTTTCATCTGTCTGCAATCACCTCCTTGGGCAGACTTTTCTTATCAGAACGATTTATCAGGCAGACGGAAGTACCATTAATAACCCGGAATATAATTTTCTGACGCTTCATTCCGAAACCGTAAAAAGTTACCTTTCTCTCTTGGGCTGGGAGCTGCATCAGGATGAATACAATGGTTATTTCTATGTCATAAACAGCCTCGATGCCAACAGGCTAACTCTTGGCAGTAAGCCGACCACGATTCTGCTGGCTCTGCGCCTTATCTATGATGAAAACAGCGAACGGGTAGGATTGTTTCAAGACGTACTCTGTAAAGTAAGGGAGGTTTTGGAGAAACTCGTTACAGATTTTGGAGTGTTTAGGCAAAAACCTAATATGGATGAGTTCAGACGAGCGATGAAGGTGTTTGAAGATCATAATATTATTCAAAGATTGGATGGAAAATACTCGGACGCTGACTGCAGGTTCACTATCTTGCCGACAATTCTGACGGTTGTATCTGCAGAGAAATTGAACGCACTTATCACCAACCTGCGAAAGGAGGAAACAAACGATGAAGAAGCTGACGAAAGTGCTTTTGATTAACTGGTTGTATTTCGAAAAAGAGTTGATCAGCTTCGACGACATTAACTTTCTTACCGGTAAAAACGGTTCGGGTAAAACGACTTTCATCGATGCACTACAGATTGTGTTATTGGGCGAGTTGAGCGGCCGAAACTTCAATAAAGCAGCCAATGAAAGCTCGGAACGTACGTTGCGTGGATATCTACGTGCGGATATGGATGAAAACAACCCATATTCAAGAAAAGGGCGTTCCTTTGAAACTTATATTGCCTGTCAATTTATGGATGATTTTTCAGGGAAACCATTCACAATTGGTGTTGTGTTTGACTGCTATAATGATGGTAGTGAGCGACATCAATTCTTTTCTTACGACGGGCCCATACCTGATAATTGCTTTATTGAAAACCGGAAGCCTATGGATATATCAGAGCTCCGCACATATATAAAGGTCAGCTACAAATCCCGTGGTGAAATGTATGACAGTAACAAAAAATACAAAAGCGCTGTCTCTGCAAAGTGGAATATCCATACTGATCAAATATTTGGAATGTTGAAGAAGGCGGTTTCTTTCCGGCCCATTGTTAATATTCAGCGCTTTATCACCGAAAATGTCTGCGACCTTCCTGACAGGCCAGATATCGCTGCAATGCAGCAAAATATTCAGGATTACAAACATCAGGAACTGCTTGCACAGCGTCAGGAAGAAAAGCAGTCTGCACTGCAGAATATTAATGAATTATATTTAAGAAGCGAACGTGCATTAAATCAAGTAAGAATACATAAATATCTTTTCACCAGATCGGAAAAAGAAATAGAAGAAAGCACCGTTCTCAAGCTTGAGAATGAACGCCGAGATAAAACCGAATTGCTGGGTGAGCTTACAGCACGCTATGATACTCTGGACAGTGAAATAAGCGATCTGAATAAGCGCCTGGAGCAACTCATCAGTGACAGGGCAAACAGCGATGTTTTTAGGGAACGGGAGCGCCTCGAACAACAAAAAGTTCTTTTGGAATCAGAACGAGGAAGGCTTCTGGACGAGCTGAAAAACACTTCGCAGGAATTAAGACTGGAGGTATTCCAGTGGCTCAATTTTTGTAAGAAGTTTTCCAATGGGGAAAACAATGCTGATAAAGATCTTGATCTTTCCAATTTGAACGCATCCTCAATGAAGCTGCAAGAACAGCTTAAAAAAGTTGAGCAATTTTCCCCTAAAGACTTTGGCCATATAGAACTGTCTGTGTTCGAAAATATTCAGCAGGCGATGCGAGCCTTTAAGAATCAACTTGACAAAAGCTACTATGATATTGACAAGCTGCTTTCCGAAAAGAAACAAGAATACGACTCCAATTCCGCCTCTATTGCAAAGCTGCAAAAAGGCATCAAGGACTATGACAAAAGGCTTTTACATCTGCGGCAGGTAATAGAAGTTGAATTGATTAAAAAGTTCGGTCAGGGGTCACGTGTTCATATACTTGCCGATTTGCTTGACATTATAGATGAAACATGGCAGGGCGCTATTGAAGGATACTTAAATACTCAGAAGTTTTATCTCTTAGTCGAACCGGCACATTATCAGACTGCGCTGCATGTTCTCAACGAAGCGAAGCGCAACGAGGATCTGCATGGCTATGGCCTTGTTGATATCGGCAAGCTTCGCGAAAACGAAAAACTTCGGCAAGATCCTAACAGCCTTGCTGCGGTTGTGGAGGCTAAAAATCCTCTTGCGCGATCTTACATTGATTATCTGCTGGGACGGGTTGTCCGCTGCATGGACGTTTCGGAGCTGCGCAAATATAGAACAGCTATAACACCCGAGGGAATGCTGTATCAGGGATATGTAGCACGCCCTCTCTCCCGGGCGTTGATGAATGATGCCTATATTGGAAAACTTGCGGTCAAAAAACGTCTTGAACGCCTTGAAGTTGCGCAACAAACGCTGTCCGATTCAATCAAGGCAATTCAGTCAGCGCGTGATTTGTTAGTCAAGCACAAAGAAAAAGAACCGCTGATTACTGAGAGGTATGTTCAGACCGCGATCAGAGATTCCATTGAAAAATTCAGCCGTACAGAAGAACTCTCTTCTCGGCTGGCAGACCTTTATAAATCATATGACGCTTTAGATCTGACATGGCTTGCAAAGATCAGCGACGTCATTGAAAATGTCAGAAAAGATTTGAAATCTAAACTTGAAGAAAAGGAAAAGTGTTCAAATCAACGGGAATTGTATAAGAGTCGGCTGCATGAACTGGAATATGAGGTTCTTCCCGATCACTATCAGGCATTGCATAAGAAAGAGGATGAGCTTGAGGAATTGTTCAGCTCGGAATATATCGAGAAGACCGGAGAGCCCCGCTACCAGGAAGAGTTAAAAAGGCTGAAAACGGCTAATTCTATCTTTAACAATTTCGGGCATAGCAGACAGGAGCAGAGTAAAAGCGAATATGATGAAAGCAGAAAAAAACTTGTCTTTGCAAGAAGAGACTACGTCAATTCGTACCCGCCGTGCCGTTTTGTCCCTGATGCAATGGACAACGATGAATTCTCTGCGGAATTGCATAGGCTTTCCGAAAGTGAGCTTCCAAAATATAGAGAAAAAATACAAAAAGCTAGGGAAAGCGCTTTTGAGCAATTTCAAAACGACTTCTTAGCCAAGTTGAAAACCAATATTGATTCAGTCCAGGCACAGGTGAGAGATTTAAACCGAGCTTTAAAAAAAGCACAATTCGGAACAGATAGTTATCAATTTATTGTAACTAAGCATCCTGACTATGCGGATTATTACACTATGATTATGGACCCTGACCTCATGGAGGAAAGTGGTGGATTGTTTTCGTATTCCTTTCTGAATAGATATGGAACTTTGATAGAAACCCTTTTCAGTCGAATCGTTACTGTCGACGATTCACAGCTTAATGAAAGGAAACAGAGTGAACTACAGGCCAATATTCAGAAATATACCGATTACCGGACTTATCTGCATTTCGATTTAGAAACTACTGATCAAAACGGCAATGTACAACTTCTTAGTAAAACTCTGAATACAAAGTCCGGAGGAGAAACCCAGACGCCTTTTTATATAGCCATTCTCGCCTCATTCGCCCAGATTTACCGTGTCAATGATGCCAGCAGTTTTGGCAATACAATGCGGTTGGTTATCTTCGATGAGGCCTTTAATAAAATGGACAGCGAACGTATCGTCGAGAGCATCCATCTGCTTCGTAAGATGAAATTGCAAGCAATTATCTGCACGCCACCGGACAAGCTCCCAGACATCATGCCGGAAGCAGACCGCACTCTATTGGTTTTAAAAGACGGATATAGAATGCAGATATTGCCCTGGTCAAAGGATTTGGAGGCTATGCTGGATGAATGAAGAAAAGATAATTTTGAACCAACTCTTAAATAAATATGAACAGAGCACGCATTTCAGCGAACCCGGTCGTTCAAACAGACGTGTACTTATTAAAACAGATGGAAACGGCCTATCTGAATATGACTATCAGAATGTCAATATAAGAGACACGTTCAACGCCGCAATTCGTAATTTGATGGACAAAGAGGTCGTTTTTGCCGAATGGTTGCCGGGACGGAAGCAATTGGTTGCCAAAGAGCTTTGGTTAAATCTTGATAAACTCGAAACGGCATATATTCTGGCAGAACGTCAGCCGTTACAGAATAAAATTGATGAATATTGTTGTTTATTAAAAGCGTTAACTGAGCGTGTAAAAACGGCATGGATTTATAAATTTTTAACCGCGGAGGTAGAAAAACTAAGTTCATCAAATCGATTATCCGGTATTTACAAGAAAGGTTATGCACATTTCAAAGACATACTGAACGCTTTAGAACATATGGATCTGCTTGATGATAACGGAATAACCATGCGGGCATTTAGTATTGCCTGCTACCATGATTCCAAATATTTCGAAAAGAATATCAGAGACGACGTTCTCACCATAGCTCGAGAGTATTGCCCTCCATTATCCGAACTATTGGCAGATCATGATTTGAGTGACCGAGAGCAACTTGCTTGTCTGGGGATATATGCCAGACCCGAGATATATGAGTTTGCCGGACCACTCATTATTGAAACCGAGGAAGGAATCTGCGACTGCTCTCCGCTCTCCAGATTTGGTTGCGCTTTGGTAAGTACAGCGGTCGATGGTATTCAAAAGCTGTATCTAAACAATATCCATAGAATCATGTTCATTGAAAATAAGACCAACTACGACGAGTATATAGAAAAAGCTCGTCGTAGCGACGAGCTTGTCATATTCCACGGCGGCTTTTTAAGCCCACAGAAAAAGAAATTGCTTTCGAAAATCGTATCTTCATGCCAATTAAGTACCGAGTACCTATTTTGGGCCGATATCGATTTGGGCGGTTTTAAAATGGTTGCGCAGCTAAAAAAATTAGCCCCTGAACTTGTTCCTTGGAAAATGGGGCCCATGGAAGTAGAACATTATGCGGCACTCGGCCTTAAGCGTAACAGCCGGTACATGAAAGAGCTGGAGGGCTTTCTTTCATTCCCGGATGGTACTCTTTTTACAGATACCATAAATGCACTTTTGCTTAATGACATTACAATTGAGCAGGAAGTCATGCTGAACGATTTTTAATCTAGGTGCAACCACGTACTTCAAGTCCTACAGGTATTTGACCGCTTGGATATAGTCCAAACAGATACCAGTCGTGATCATATTCAACTCTTGTCGGAGTCCACTTGTGATCTACAAGTACATCCAGACGATCTCCACAATGAAGTCCGCCAAGCAGACTTCCGTCTTCAAACGAAATATCTAATCGGTTTTCTTCAGGGCTGAAGATTAACTTTCCGTACTTCATTTTTCTCACCTCCATCGACGTAATATTTATAATCACAATGATTGCCTTTTATTCCTGTGATTAACCAGGTGCAATGAGAACAGTCTCCTCTGGTATCAGTTTGAAATGTCACAATTCTACAGTTACAGACGATTTCAAGGTAGGTTCCCTAATTACCGCTCTTGTTCCCGATGTCCTCTCTTTTTCATCGACTTTTCAGCCTGTATATCTTTAGCTGGCTGAATCGCATTATGATAGGTATTCAGAACAATGGCGATTCGGTCCAAGCGTACGTCTACATACTGCGCCGTCGTTGCTTCTAAATTGGTGGAGATACCAAGCTGAATTCCAACGCCCTTGAGACTGTGCCCGAGGATTTTGCCTACGGTGTAAAAGTCTCCTGTGAGTTGGTGCATATTCGTTGCCGCGGTGTGCCGCAAATCATGAAATCGGATATGAGGGAGCTCTAAACGGCGAAGCATTTGACCGTATTCATTTGACACCGTTTCACGGCGGCACGGAGCGCCATTCGCTTTTGAAACTACGAGGTCGTTGTTGTAATACTCCATTCCGCCAAGACCAGCCAATTCTTTTTGCCTGGACTGCAGCGCCATCTGCCGTTCGAAATATGGTCTGGCAACATCGGTGATGGATAAGTCCCGCTCGTCTGATTTAAGAGGCGCCATTTCGGTTACCGTCGTTGTCCCTGCTGGCATATTAAACGGCAGTTGTCCGACGACATGAAATACTCCTGCTTTCATATCTACATTACTCCATCGGAGACCCAAAATTTCGCTGATGCGAAGTCCGTAGAGTCCGCCGAGCATGACAGGCATCTCCCATGCAGTGCCTGCAACAAGGGAAAGAAGCTTCTGCATTTGAGATATTGTATAGGGATCGGGGGTTTTTCCCTGCTTACCAAAGCGCGTGATAATGTCGCGCGCCGGGTTGTTTTCTATGTAATGATATTTTCTGGCGTGCTCAAGTGCTACGCTTAGAATACGCTGAACATATCGCGCAGAGCTTTGTGAGAGCCCCTTATCAAAAATGCTCTGCATGAGAGCATCGATCATGGCCGGGGTAAGTTGTTTGAGCTGCACTTGCCCAAAGGCCGGAACGATATGATTGCGTATATATGCCTTGTAGCTGGCATAAGTGCTCGGACGCAGATTTGCCTTACCGTGCGCCTCAACCCAGGTTTCCAAATAATCCTTGACTGTTTGCTTGGAATTTACCAAGTCCATCGGCTGATATCCGGGGGCGGTGAGCTTCGTTTTCAGTTCAGCCTCGTGCTTAAGCGCTTCCTGTTTTGTCGTGAAGCCGCGCTTCCCATATGTCTTATAGCCCTCGGCCGTTTTATATCGTATGCTGACATCATATACAGTTCCGGCTCTGCCCGTAGAAACACCGTCCGTATTTCGTTTGTTTTTGACTTGACGCGCAATTACCGACATCTTAAATCCTCCTTACCGTCCATTAACCGGAACTTTATTTCTGTTGTACCAATCCCATATGGCGGAGTCCGCCAGCAGGCGTCGGTTTCCGTTTTGGATATACTCGATATCGCCGTGATCCATTAATTCGCGCAGTTTGTTTTCGCCGATACCACTTATTTGGCTCATCTGCTCAACAGTTTTGAGCATAGGGATAATCTCAGGCGTATCCCGTGTGTTCTTTTTTATTGCCATAATGCGGCCTCCTCTCTCTGATCTGATTTCTTAATAAACGAAAAGGAATCGGCAGAAACGGATGGCGGCTGGCTGCCGCTCCACGGGAGTCTCACCCCGGCCCATACTTGTGGGTGCGCCGCGCAATGCTTTGAGGGCGTTCAACGCGGGAGTATCATTGTCCGGCATGAAGGTCTTGGCCATATGCGCAGCCATGCGCACTTTACGGCAATGTGTTGTTCGCTCCGCCCATTTTGGACATCGTGGCGCACCTGTCGCTTAGCTCATTTCAAGCCGGTTTTGTATCCGTTTGCCGTATGTAGCGCATAGCGCATTGTCAAAGAGCAATCCTTATAGGCTGCGTATCAGCCGGGAAAGGCTCTTTTTGTTTATAAAGGGCCTTTCCACGCGGATACACGAATAGCCCGAAACGAAAGCGTGGAAAGGGGGACACGCTCCCGCCCGGGCAACAGGATTATGCTATTTTCTGGACGTCAAAACTGAGAATCTTAGTAATCAGCTTGGTTTCCAGTCTGCGCTTCATCTCCTCATCGACGCAGAGGTGCGGGTTTCCGTTTTCGTCGTAGAGGGTCCTTGTGGCAAGTGCCGCAATGTACCGCTCGTAGTGCTTCAGCACGGCGTTGATCGCATCCACATCGCCGGAGGCGGCTGCCTCAATGGTAGTATAAGGCAGCAAAGAGGAAGCCGATTTAGTCGGATTGCTCGCCATCGTCATTAACCTCCAATCTTTTCCTCATTTCTGCGATAGAGCTTGTCCGCCTGCGCTGTACGGTGCACCGCACCATGTTCAGCTTCTCTCCGATTTCACGGTCGCTCATGTCAAGAAAGTAGGACAAAAGTACGATATCGCGCTTTTCATCAGACAGCGATGACAATGCCTCCGCCAGCCTATCGTCCCGAATTATGACATGATAGCCCTGAACATCGAAGTGATGCTGTTCGTACGGGTATTCATCCAGCACATATAACCGCTCCATCTCTTCCTCTGACAGTTCTGACAAAGACACTTCATGTTCGGCCAGCCTGGACATTTCTCGTATGTAGTCGCGGGCTTCCTCGCGCAGTATCTTTCTGCAATAACTGTCAAATTGATGCCTGACGGTTTTCTTTTGGGATAATGTAAGCTCCAAGAGTCGTTCACCTCCCTCCCGAACCGCGGGAGGCGGCGTTCTACCCCTTTCGCTTCTATCCCGTTTGGGAAAGGTGGTTTTGCGCAGTTTTGAAAAGAAAAAGTGAAAAAAATAAATAAAAATTTTCTCAAAGGTATAAAAACCGCTGAGAAGTGAATTGTATTTGCAGAGAAAACCGTGAAGAATGGGAAATAAATTGTATTAATGCAGAATTGTGTCGATATGAAAAGCGCCGCAGTCCTTCCCAAGACTGCGGCGCTTTGATGTTTTCGCGTTCGTGTTCGTTTTAGCCATAATGCCGCTAAGATAAATATCATTCCATATCCCCTTCTAGTGGGGACAAGGAATGTTAAATCACTTCCATATATCCCCATATTCTGTCGTAATGGGGATTATAAGGGGTTAATTTGTCAAATACTTATTAATTACTTGTCAAATACCTGTAAAATATCGCAAGTTCAGACAGAGTGACCGGTCTAAATGTAGTAATCGATCTATTTTTGGGATTTATTCCAGATCTATGTCGATGCAATACCCCACATCTCGAACGGTCTTGATGTAGTCAAATGTACCGGGAACAGAGCGGAATATTCTTCTTATTCTTGCGATCAGACACCATACAGCATATT
>JASDTK010000262.1:0-1870 GCA_041891555.1 Oscillospiraceae bacterium | reverse complement strand
GCCGGTACCCTCGCGGCCGCAGATGCCCAGCGCGCCAAGCTGCAACAGGTTAAGGCATTCGATGTTCATCGTCGCGTAATTCATGCCAAAGGGGATCCGATAGGCTGTGCGGAACAAGCCGGGCTGCTCAGCCTTGATGCCGCTTCTGGTAACAAGCTCGGGTACCACCGGAATTCTGCGCGCGGGCTCGCCCCTGTTGTCTTGGTTAACGGATTCGACATAACGACGCATGGCGTTCACCCTGTCAATCTCCCGTTCGCCCTCGAAGCACAGATAGCTCTGGAATTCCATGATGCTGTGGTTCAGCTCAAGCAAGCCGCGCCCCGGGATGTTTTCAGGTGTCATACGGCAGCGGTCGAACAGGGTACTGTATTCTCCGGTGTCATTGCAGAAAAAGGCAATACGATTGGAGAAGTTCGCCATATATTTATAGCCTAAGCCTGAGGTCTGCGAGTTAGCAAGCACGACTGAAATGCCTGCCGTGACGCCATCTCTGCAAATTGTAAGCAAAGATTCGCTCTCGTTGGCATAAAGCTCGCGGAAGGCTGTGAAGTTGTCAATCATCAGCACTATCTGCGGAAGATCTGTGCCGCCGGCCTCCAAATACGCCATAAACGAGCTGACGCCGCTGGCAGCCAGACGTTCCTTGCGGACTGCCATCTCCGACAGGATCATCTTGAAAAGGTTCTTAATTTTCTCCTCTTCCGAAGAGACGGCGACTCCTCCCACATGGACCATCTTATCAAAGTTCTTCAATATCATGGATCCGAAGTC
This sequence comes from Oscillospiraceae bacterium, assembly GCA_041891555.1. GTDB lineage: Bacteria > Bacillota > Clostridia > Oscillospirales > Oscillospiraceae > UBA2658. The sequence goes on along the minus strand of JASDTK010000262.1, from coordinate 1,096 downwards.
CAAAATATACAGATTTATCTGATCAGAGGTGTATCGGTCGGCCAAATTTCGGATGATTGCCTGCAGAGCATTGGTCTTGCCGGACTGGGATGACCCGACGATAATCAGATTGCCTGCGGAAATATTGATGCTCACATCTTCCTGTATCTGGTTGTCTGGATCGTCGTAGATACCCAAATTTACGACCGCTCCCTTGCTCACGCCACACTTCTCGGCAGCGGGTAAGCAAATCTTCTCCGGCAGCGGCGGCAGGCAGATTCCCGGCAGCTTTTTAATTCTGTGGCCGACGCAATACGAGTTGATAACGTCGATGACCGCCTCCAGCTGCGTCTTTCCGTTCCTGTTCTGAGAATTGAATTTCTGCTCAAAGACGACCTTTCGCTTGCCCCACAGGGATACCTCGGCAAGGCGGAAATCGTCCTGCACCGACGCTTCCTCATAGGCGGCCGCGCCGCCGCTGTACGCCGACTGAAACAGCTCGAAGATTTCGTCGTTGCCTACCTGAAGGTAGGCCCGACCGGCCTCCCGTATCTCCGCTGCAAGCGGTGACTTAAGCATTTCGTTACTGTCCTCGCTGCTTTGGACCTTAAGGCACAGCCGGAACCTTGTGTTGCTCCAGATCTGGTCGTTGACCTGTCCGGCCGGTTTTTGAGTTGCCAGAATGAGATGGATGCCCAAGCTGCGCCCGATACGCGCTGCGCTGATTAGTTCCTTCATGAACTCGGGCTGATCAGCTTTGAGCTCCGCGAATTCGTCCACCACAATAATCAGATGCGGCAGCGGCACGGATACAGCTCCGCTGTTGTACAGCATTATGTAATCGTCGATCTTGTTGACGTCACTCTTGGCAAACAGATATTGACGCTTCTTCAGCTCTGCCTTGATGGATTTCAGCGAGCGTGAGATCTCCCGGCCGTCTATGTTGGTGATCGTACCGGCCAGATGGGGCAGTTCCCTCAATTGATTCGCCAGACCGCCGCCTTTGAAGTCGATTATCAAGAAGGCCACCTCGTGCGGCGGATAGCATATGCTCATAGCGAGGATATAAGACTGCAGCAGCTCACTTTTTCCGGAACCCGTGGTACCGGCTACCAGA
>JASDTK010000261.1:3012-11541 GCA_041891555.1 Oscillospiraceae bacterium | reverse complement strand
GCGCTGGTGAACGAGAGAAAAAAGCAACGATGGGAGAACGTGAATAATCAAAAAACGGCATTTTATCAGTGCCTAAATCGACTCTCATCAGTTTGACGAGTTCTGCATTTTCTCTTTGAATGCATTCAACATCAGCTTGACTTTTTGTTGTATCTGCAAGGCCATTATTAACGATCACTTGGAAACCTTCATTTATTTTGGGGCTTGCGTACAATAAAGACTTAACCTTCATTTCCTCAAGTGTCATAAGTGCCTCTCTTGGGGACACATATAGCTCGCTCTGTCCGAATTGTAGAACCGAGCGCTCAATTAACTCGTAAGCTTTGCATTTGAGCTCCTTTTTGTATATTCTGTTTTCGAGACAATATTTAATTATTTCACCAATAATTCCACCGAGAATTGCCGCAGAGGCACCAATTATTACACCTAATAAAGTTTCAGACATACAGAAACCTTCTCTCGCGTTTTTCCACAGCATATCCCATATTTAGCCATTTGTAAAGCGATGAAACACCCGCTCCGACGTATATCAGGGCGGGTAATTTCTCCGTATTGGCAATATACACGCGATTAATGAATGCCTTTTTTCCAATCCTTTAACCATTTGTGCTTATCATTTGCGACGGCCTCTACAATTTCAAGACCGGAATGAAAGCTATCAAAGGTTCCCGCACTGATTTCCTTCTCAACCATACTTAATAGATTGCTATAGTAACCATCAGCGGTAATGTCGCTTGTGGTTTGCGTGAAATGTTGTCGACTGGATTCATCAGCAAGACGGGAATATTCGTTTTTAACCTGTGCCATTAACTTTTCTCGGTTCATTTTATTCTCCTTAGAATAACCTTAACAGAGGATTCATTTATCCCGGCTGTTTGATGCAAAATTGCAAAAAGAGGATGCCTCGATCAGGTCTTGTATTTGATAACATTGACAATCATTAGCAAGACCACCGCGCTTACGGTTGCAGCAAGCATGCACCAGAGATGGCTCTGATTTTTTTCCATAGCAGTTAGCTGCCCTTTAAGACCACCTATTTCTTCGTCTATTTCCATAGTTTTCTTTAAATTCTCTAATGTCTTATTCTCGTCATCCATATCATTTTACTCCATTCTCATTATTTAACTAACACTATTACTAGCGATATTTAGTTTTTCAGGTTTTAATTAAATTATTAAATACACTCCATGAATAAGTTTTCTAAGTGCAACGATCTTCCGCATATTAACCCGCATGCGTTCCGGCATACCGCAGCTTCTTTACTTATCAACAACGGACAAGACATTGTTACGGTATCAAAGCGCCTAGGGCACTCACGGACTTCAACAACACTCGACATATACGCTCATGTTTTACAGGAAGCCGACTCGGCAGCCAGCGAATGTATGGCAAATGTGGTGCTTAGAAAAAGGGCATAAAATAAGAGCGGGCACTATCCCTAAAAGGACGGTTCCCGCTCGTTTTTTTGAGGTTGTGCGCTAAATGCGCGCTAAATGCTATCTTTAAGACTTGCTGTAAAAAACAGTAAAGCCCTGTATCCATTGGAGATACAGGGCTTTAGCTGGCACGCCTTGAGGGATTCGAACCCCCGACCTTCTGGTCCGTAGCCAGACGCTCTATCCAGCTGAGCTAAAGGCGCACATTCGCACAGCGCTTGAGTATAATACCACATGCCACCATGAAATGCAAGCCCCTTTTGTTAAAAAACGACTGTTTCGCTCAGCCGGTGAGAGGGCGTCACATGCTCAGAGCGCTGCCGATGTTTTCCATGATATCGCCAACGGTTTTCATGGCCCTGCTGACCTTGCGGCTGGTCTGTTTTCCGTTCTTTTTCGCCACTGAGCCGACTGTCATGCCGATTGCGGAGCCAACAACCATACCGATACCCATGCCTCTTGCAAAGTTTCTAGCATTCATAATAAATTCCTCCCGTACGCTCGACGCGCAATATTTATTCTTTTCTTCCTCCCGGACTATAATAGCATCCCAAAAAACCGGATAAAATCAGAAGGAAGAAATTTGTCGGCTGCAAAACCGCTTTCACGGCGCTTCTGCCAGCCAAGTGCTAAAATAGTATGTGCAAATTGTAAATTTATATGAATTGGTTTGCACAAATAAGACTGTATATGCTAAAATATAACATGCGTAAAAATGTCGAATTATAAACTGATACATACAGAGAATACTGCTTAAGGAATCCTGCTAAAAAACCCGAAAGGAAATGCCGAATGACTGTCAATATCCTAGCTGTCGGAGATGTCTGCGGAAAGACTGGAATCGATTTTCTGGTTAAAAATCTCTCGGCGGTCAAAAAGATGTATGATATAGCGTTTACTGTGGTAAACGGTGAAAACTCTAACGTTGTCGGCATAACGCCGGCGCAGGCAGAAAATATTTTTTCCGCGGGTGCAGATGTAATAACGCTCGGAAACCATACCTGGGCGCGATACGAAATAAAAGAATACCTCGACGCGAATAACCGCATCCTGCGTCCGGCCAATTTTGCGCTTTGCTGCCCCGGCTTCGGGCACGGTGTTTATAAAACCCCGTTTGGCGAAATCGCGGTCATCAGCCTAATGGGCCGATTCACACTGGACTCAAACACGGATAACCCCTTCTTTGTCGCGGACGAAATCATTTCGTCGCTCGCTACAAAGCTTATTCTTGTCGATATGCACGCAGAGGCGACCAGCGAAAAGGCTGCTATGGGCTTTTATTTGGACGGCAGGGTCTCCGCTGTCTGGGGAACGCACACCCATGTTCAGACCTCGGACGGGGGACTGCTGCCGCAGGGCACGGGCTTTGTAACCGATCTCGGTATGACAGGACCCGCCGTCTCGGTTTTGGGTATCGACCCGCAGCAGAGCGTCGGAAAGTTTCTCGGTGAACCGCCGAGACGCTACGAATCGGCCGAAGGCCCGGGAAAAATGGAATGTGTAATATTCACGCTTGATACAGATACAGGAAAATGTTTGAAAGTGGAGGCGCTTAGAATAACATGAGAGAGTTGAAGCTTCTGCATGCCGCCGACCTTCATCTGGATTCTGCCTTTGAATCCCTAAGCCCCGAACAAGCGGCGGAAAGACGTCAGGGTCAGAGAGAACTTCTTTTCAGCATCGAGGAGATTGCCGAAAAGCGCGGAGTCGACGCGATTCTGCTCAGCGGCGACGTCTTCGAGGGAAGCAGCGCAAAAAGCGAAACTCAGCGAGATATCGGAAGCTCACTGGGCGCGATTAGCTGCCCTGTGCTGATAGCTCCGGGAAACCACGACCCTTATTCTGTAGGTTCCGTGTGGAAGACTCTGCGTCTGCCGGAAAACGTCTTTGTTTTCAAAAACGCGGAGTTTGAGTGCGTTGAAATAAAGGGAGTTCCCGGGCGCTTCTGGGGCGCGGGCTTTCAGAATACGTTCAGTCCTCCGCTGCTGCGCGAATTTTCGGCACCGGAAAAGACCGACGATATTCCTGATATCATGGTTATTCACGGCGACACTGGTGTCGGTGCGTCGGAGTATAACCCGATAAGCCGCGATGACCTAATTAAAAGCGGCATGGACTATGTGGCGCTCGGGCATATTCACACCCGTACTCCCGTCCTAAGGGCGGGAAAAACTGCATATGCCTATCCCGGCTGTGCCGAGGGACGCGGCTTTGATGAATTAGGTGAAAAGGGCGCTCTGCTGGTTACGATTTCCGATAGCGGAGTAAAAGCGGAATTCGCACCCTTAGGCGGAGTGCGCTATGAAATAATTTCGGTCAACATAGGCGGGAAGGACGCTTATGAGGCCGCTTTGGATGCGACAGGCGAGCTGACGAAAAATGACTGTGTAAGGCTTATCCTCACCGGCGAATGCGAGACGCCGCCGGACTTGAACGCGCTCCGAAAAAGTCTCGAAGAAAATTTCCGCGAGCTCCAGCTCAGAGATGAAACGGTGATGAAGCGCGATATCTGGGCGCAAAGGGGACAGGATACGCTTACGGGAGTATTTCTTGACAGGCTGTATATAATGTATGAGGCCGCAAAAAACGGCAGCGAGCGCGAAAGAGTCGAGCTCGCCGCGAAGTACGGCCTTTCGGCAATTGAAAACGGAGGCGAGCTGATATGAAAATACATAAAATGACCGCTTCCTTTGGCAGACTGCAAAACGAAACCCTCGAACTAAACGACGGCTTCAATATCGTATATGCCCCGAACGAGAGCGGCAAGTCCACATGGTGCGGCTTTATTAAGGCTATGCTTTACGGCATAGAGTCGTCGGCACGTGAAAAAGCGGGAATAAAGCCCGATAAGGTCAGATTTGCTCCGTGGAGCGGAGCTCCGATGGTGGGCTCAATGGATATTGAATACGAGGGATCGGAGATTACCCTCATAAGAAAAGGCCGCGAGAGCGCGCCTATGCGCGATTTCTCGGCGGTTCTCACAGGAACGTCAAGCTTTGTTAAAAGTATTGACGCAAGCGCGGTGGGTGAAACGCTACTGGGTGTTTCAAAGGACGTTTTTGAGCGCTCCGCCTTTATCGGACAGGGTAAGGTTGCAGTCGGCGGAAGTCCGGAGCTCGAAAAGAGAATATCGTCCATCGTCCAGACCGGAGATGAAAATTCCTCCGTGACCGAAGCGGAGGAGCGAATAAAATCAGCGATACGCAGGCGGCGCTACAACAAAAGCGGACGCCTTTCGGAAATAGAGCGTGAAATTGAAGAGATAAACGGCGAGCTTGCGGAGAGCGTGCATGAAGCCCTTAAGGGGGACGAGCTTAGAAGAGCGAAACAGGCGGCGCTGGAAAGAAGAGACTCTCTTCAAATAAAGGTCGCGGATTCCAGAAAGGCCACAAGGCATGAGACGCTGGAAAAGCTAACAAGCTTCAGAAATAATGTAAAAGAGCTTGAAAACGGCTATAATGAGAAGTGCGAAAAGCTGCTTGCGGCTGAGAGAAAGCTGGACGCGGGCTTCTTTGGCAGACAAAATCCACAGGAGTGCAGGAGCCGCCATGAGGCGGACGCGTACAAGCTGAACGAAATTAAGGAAAACGCAAAAAAGGGCGGAAGCACGGCTTTCAATTATGTCCTGTTTGCGATTTTGCTTCTGGCCACCGTTGCGTTTGAACTGATGGCGGATTTCAATCTTATGACACTCACGGGCTTTGCAGTGTATGTTCCGCGTATTGCGGCGGGAGTTCTAGCTATAATCCAGCTTATACGCGTGCTGATGCTTCGCAAGAAGAGAAAAGCGCTTCTCGAGCAGAAAAACGAGATATTGTTACACTATGGCGGCACGGCGGAAGACGCGATACTCTCTCTGCTTACAAGCCATGAAAAGGACTACGCGGAGTTTTTGGCGGCGGAGGCGGGAAAAGCCGAAGCTTCGAAAGAACTCGAAGAGGCAAGACTCACCCAGTCGGAGCTGGAAACAGCCGTTTTGAGAGACCTTGACTTTGTGGATAACGACAGTGAAGCAGCGCATTACAAAAAGCTTCTGGACGATGCGGAGGAGGCTCTGCATAGCATCCGCGAACAGTCAGCGGCCTGGGAGGGCCGTCAGAGCGCGCTCAAGGATCCGGAGGAGCTGAAGGTACGGCTCGCGGCATTGACGGCGGAGCAGGGAAAGCTGACCGAGGAGCTGGATGCTCTTAATCTTGCGCTTGACACCCTGCGGAACGCCGGAGAGGAAATATCCCATCGCATAACGCCGCAGTTGAGCAGCCGGACCGCCGAGCTTTTTTCAAAACTTACCGGCGCGCGCTACGACGCGGTGCTTCTGGACAAGGAGCTTAAAGCGGCGGCAAGACTGGAGGGAGACTCTATACCGAGGGACGCTTCGTTTTTGAGCTCGGGTACGATAGACCAGCTCTATCTAGCAGTAAGGCTTGCAATAACCGAGCTCGCGCTTCCCGATGAAAAGCCCTGCCCGATTATACTCGACGACGCGCTCGTCAACTTTGACGACGAACGCTGCGAAAGAGCGCTCTCACTTCTGCGCGAGCTGGCAATAAACAGGCAGATTATTCTCTTCACCTGTCACAGACGCGAAACGGAGCTTATAAAAGCCGCTTCCGATGTGAGGATAACAGAGATTTAACAAGGTAAAACAGCGAAAGGATACCGAATGAATACATTTGGAGAAAACTTGAAGCTGACGATATTTGGAGAGTCACACGGCGAGGCTATCGGCATGGTGCTGGACGGCCTTCCGGCCGGCGAGAGCGTTGACCTTGACCTAGTCAGGGAAGAACTGAAACGCAGAGCACCGGGCAGCTCTGAGCTTAGTACTGCCAGAACAGAGGCGGACGAGCCGTTATTTATTTCGGGGCTTATGGATGGGCACAGTACAGGCGCGCCGATCTGCGCGATGATAAAGAATGCCGACGCGAAGTCTTCGGATTACCGCCCCCAAAAGCCGCGTCCGGGACATGCGGACCTGACCGCTCAGATTAAATACAGAGGCTTTGCAGACTACAGAGGCGGAGGACCCTTCAGCGGCAGACTCACAGCGGCGATGGTGCTTGCGGGTGCCTTAATCAGGCAGGCGCTTGAGAGAAGAAATATTTTCACCGAGGCGAGGATTGTTCGCGTAGGCTCCGCGGAAATTTCGCAGCCGGATTTTGACTTTGAGATGCGCAAGGAAATTCTCGATGCCCGCGCAAGCGGAGACAGTGTCGGAGGGGTAATTGAGTGCGTTGCCACCGGTCTGCCGGCGGGGCTTGGAGAACTGATGTTCGGCGGACTCGAGTCAAGGCTTGCCGCCGCTCTTTTTGCGATACCCGGGGTCAAGGGTGTAGAATTCGGCACAGGTTTTGAAATCGCTAAAATGCGCGGCTCGGAGGCAAATGACCCCATTAGGCTTGAGGAGGGCAGAATATTCACCGAGACAAACAATTCCGGTGGCATTAACGGAGGAATTGCAAACGGTATGCCGCTCGTAGTGCGCTGTGCGTTCCGGCCGACGCCCTCTATCGCGAGAGAGCAGAAGACAGTTGATCTGTCAAAGATGGAAAATACAACAATACGGATTTCGGGAAGACACGATCCCTGTATAGTGCCCCGCGCCGTACCGGTTGTTGAAAGCATGGTCGCGTTCTGCATAATGGACGCTATCTGCGGTGTCTAGGCGTTAAGCGTTCGGTATACCGGACACTTTACATATGGAGATTACATAAGAAAATAACGGCGATGCCGTGAGAAAAGAGATTTAACTATGGACGAAAAGACAAAAGAAACCGAACAGGAAAGCTCCGTTAATCAGGTGAGCGAGGCTTCCGCAGAAACTGAAGTCGAAAAAGAGCCCGAAGTCCCCGTCGAGGAGCTTTCGGCAGCGGCAGAGCCTGCCGCCGAGGGAGAGCCCGAAGGGGGAGCACCGGTAAAGAAGAATAAGAGGCTGCGCAACGCTCTGATCAGAGTTGGCTGCGCCTTAATCGCGGCGGCGGTACTGCTGGCGGCGACAAAGCTTTCCATTTTTGAGCTTAGAAAAGGTCCGACAAAGACGGACGCGGCGCAGCATGAGGAAATGGGCAGCTTTGTAAAGCAGGATGTTTATCTGCTGCTGGGCGATCTCAAGGATCAGGGCCTGTCGGACAATTATATGCTCGCAGCGATAGTCGACAAAATTGTTGTCGTACACTTTACAAATCGTTATCTTGACTCTGCCGCCGAAATCAAAAACGACACGCTAAAATATATCGACGGAGAGATTACAACCATTGACAAGTATGTTACGGTTGAGGGCACGGTCACAAAGCAGAGCGAAGAGCTTTCCAAAAAACTGTACGACTGGTTCGACGCAAATAAATCCTGGATGCAGGAAAAGGGCGTCATCGCCGAATCGAGCGATGCCGCGACATATCTGTCCGACGCCGTTCTGACGGTCGACACTGTGAATTCCATGAGTGAAACGCTTATCTATGTCCTTACGGGAATATCGGCTCTCCTGCTTCTGTATATAATTGTGGAGCTTGTCTTGATGGCTGCCGGCTTCTATCTTAAGGAGCCGAAAAAGAAGAAGGAAAAGGCCGGAGCCGTTGCCAAAGAAGCTAACGATGAGGAAGCTGTCGGCGAGAATACGCAGGAACCCGCAGACAAAACAGAAGAAGTGGTCTGCGAAGACGATGTTGAATGCATAAAAGACGAGGAAAAGCCGGAAGATAACGGCAGTCCGGAAGCTGCTTCCAAGGAAAAAACAGAAACACAAGAGGATAAGTAATGGAACTGACTTTCTGCGCGCCCTGCCATTTCGGACTCGAAGGACTGGTTGCCGATGAAATGCGCCGTCTGAACTTCAGGAATGTACGCACCGAGAACGGAAGAGTCCGTTTTGACGGCTCTGAGGCGGATATGGCAAAGGCGAGCGTCAATCTGCGCTGTGCCGAACGTCTTCTCGTCGAAGTCGGCAGCTTTGAGGCAACGACCTTTGACCAGCTTTTCGAAGGCGCTAAGGCTCTTCCATTTGAAAACTTCATACCTAAAAACGCGGCTTTTCCAGTTAAGGGACACAGCGTCAATTCAAAGCTCTTTTCAGTGTCCGACTGCCAGAGCATTATAA
>JASDTK010000261.1:1908-3002 GCA_041891555.1 Oscillospiraceae bacterium | reverse complement strand
TTATAAAAAAGGCCGTGGTTAAAAGGCTTTCAACGAGATACGGGCTGGAGTGGTTTTCGGAGGACGGCGAAAAAATACAGATTCAGTTTTCCATCATGAACGACACCGCGACGATATATCTCGATACGAGCGGAGAAGGGCTGCATAAGCGCGGTTACCGCCCCGCTCATGTCGCGGCGCCCCTAAGCGAAACGCTGGCGGCGGCAATGGTCATTCTTTCGCGCTACCGCGGCAGGGACGATTTCTGTGATCCCTTCTGCGGGAGCGGAACTCTTCCGATTGAGGCGGCGCTTATCGCCAAAAACCGCGCCCCGGGACTGCGCCGCTCCTTCGCGGCGGAAGAATGGTCCTGTATTGACAGGAAGGTCTGGCGCGATGCCCGCGAGGAGGCCCCGACGCGTGAGTTTAGGGGAGATTATTGCATTTTCGCCTCTGATATCGACCCGAACGCGGTGGAAATGGCAAAAAACAACGCCGCGCTTGCCGGGGTGAGCGACGTTGTGCGCTTTGAAGTTGCGGACGCAACGAAGTTTGACCGAAAAACCGAAAGGGGCGTAATCGTCACTAATCCGCCCTATGGTGAGCGTATTATGGAAAAGCGTGAGGCCGAGGGACTTTACTCTGCTTTCGGAAGGTCCTATTTCGCGTCTGAAAACTGGAGCCTGTTTCTTCTCTCCTCGCACACGGAATTTGAGCGCACTTTCGGAAAAAATGCCGATAAAAAGCGCAAGCTATATAACGGAATGATTAAGTGCGACCTGTATATGTATCTGAAATAGAAAAACGGCAGTATAGTTTTATTTGGGCGTGGTTAATATCGGAAGAAAAGCGCAGTAAATCCGTGTTTGAAGTTGTTATGCGGGTACAGATGCATATTGATGAAAATTTCAACGTAATTTAGCCGTAATTTCGTCAAAATACAGCTTGCAGAATATTCCTGCATGGATTATTATAATAGTCGTTAGCACTCCAAGTGAGTGAGTGCTAACGACCATAATTTCATAAACTTTTAGGAGGTATATAAAAAATGAACATTAAGCCTTTAGGTGACAGAGTTGTATTGAAGCAGATAGAGGCGGAAGAAAAGACCAAGA
>JASDTK010000261.1:0-1898 GCA_041891555.1 Oscillospiraceae bacterium | reverse complement strand
ATGCGAAAGAGAAGCCATCGATTTTCGAAGTCATTGTGGTGGGCGACGGCAAGCAGGCGGACGACACCGAAGTTAAAATGATTCTCAAGGTCGGAGACAAAGTCATCGCCAACAGATTTGCGGGAATGACCGCTAAGCTCGATGAAGATGAGTTTATCATCGTCAAGCAGTCCGACGTCGTCGCAATCGTTGAAGGCTAAACGGTCTTCACACTATATAACATTTGGAGGTTAAAATCATATGGCTAAACAGATAATTTACGGCGAGGAAGCACGTGCATCGCTTAAGCGCGGCGTCGATCAGCTCGCGGATACAGTCAGAATAACGCTTGGACCCAAGGGCCGCAACGTGGTTCTCGAGAAGAAGTTCGGTACCCCTCTCATCACAAACGACGGCGTTACAATCGCAAAAGAGATCGAGCTAAAGGATCCGTTTGAGGATATGGGCGCACAGCTCATCAAGGAAGTTTCCACAAAGACCAACGACATCGCGGGCGACGGCACAACCACAGCAACAATCCTCGCACAGGCGATGATCACAGAAGGCCTTAAAAATGTCGCTGCCGGTGCGAACCCCATGATTATGCGCCGCGGCATCAAGAAGGCGGCGGATGCAGCTGTCGAAGCTCTGCGCGTGAACTCAAAGCCCGTAAACGGCACAAAGGACATCGCGAGAGTCGGCACAGTCTCCTCCGACGACCCGTATATCGGAAACCTCATTGCAAACGCAATGGAGAAGGTTTCTCAGAACGGCGTTATCACAATCGAGGAGTCAAAGACCGCCGAGACCTATTCTGAGATAGTTGAAGGCATGCAGTTCGACCGCGGCTACCTCACCCCCTACATGGTGACCAATACCGAAAAGATGGAAGCCGTTCTTGACGATCCCTACATTCTTATCACCGACAAGAAAATCTCGAACCTTCAGGAGATTATCTCCGTTCTCGAAGCAACGATGAAGGCCGGCAGAAAGCTGCTCATCATCGCTGAGGAAATCGAAGGCGACGCTCTTACCGGTATCATCGTGAACAAGCTCCGCGGAACTTTTACCTGCGTATGCGTAAAGGCCCCCGGCTTTGGCGACAGACGCAAGGAAATGCTCGAAGATATAGCTATACTCACAGGCGGACAGGTCGTAAGCTCCGAGCTCGGAATGCAGCTCGACGATTTCGACGTAAATAACTTCGGTACCGCACGCCAGGTCAAGGTCACAAAGGACAACACCATCATCATCGACGGCGCGGGCGATTCCAAGAAGATTAAGGACAGGGTAGACGCGATTACCCGCCAGATTCAGGATTCCACCTCCGATTACGACAAGGATAAGTACAACGAGCGTATAGCAAAGCTCGCGGGCGGCGTTGCCGTTATTAAAGTCGGAGCTGAGACCGAGACCGAGATGAAGGAGAAGAAGCTCCGCATTGAGGACGCACTGAACGCAACGCGCGCGGCTGTCGAGGAAGGCATTGTCGCAGGCGGCGGTACTGCCTATGTTATGGCTGCAATCGCGGCTCAAAGGCTTATTGACGAGCTTGAAGGCGACGAGAAAACGGGCGCAGCTCTGGTTGTAAAGGCCCTGCAGGCTCCCATCCGCCAGATTGCGGAGAACGCTGGCGTCGAAGGCGCGGTTGTTCTCGAGCAGGTCAAAAAGAGCGGCAACATTAACTACGGCTTCAACGCGGCTACCGAAGAATATGTCGATATGCTCGAAGCCGGAATTGTGGACCCGACCAAGGTCTGCCGCAGCGCGATTCAGAACGCGGCTTCCGTTTCCGCTCTGGTTCTAACGACTGAAAGCCTTGTCGCAAATCTTCCCGAACCTCCGATGCCCGCTATGGGCGCTGATGTCGGCGGCATGGGCGGCATGGGCGGTATGGGCGGCATGTACTAAGCCGAAAC
>JASDTK010000260.1:0-11551 GCA_041891555.1 Oscillospiraceae bacterium | reverse complement strand
ACTTGATGCCCATTATCATATCGCGGGAGAGGTCGGCGGAGGAGACAAAGCCGCAATCGGGATCGTTTATGTATTCGTCTACAATCTCGTTGTCACGGGTAAGCCAGTCAAATTCAGTCCTGTTTGGCTTAATGCGGTTGTTATAGCTCCCGAAAGAGAGCTTATTTAAAAATTGGCTTTTATAGTTCGTGCCGTGACTCTTTATAATGCCGTTTGCAAACGCGAGACCGGAGTTCAGCAAAAGACTGCTCTGCTGGCCCGTACCGCTGAGAATGACTCCGTCAGGTCCGTCGTGATAGCGGATGATGTATGTACGGGTGAGAAAGCTGCCCATCGAATGTCCCAGAATAAAAATCGGGAGGCTGAAATACTGCTCTTTCAGTCGCTCATAGAGCTTTCTCATATCACCGACGACCAGTTCCCAGCCGCCGTGCTCGCCGAAATAGCCCTGATTATTCGGGTCGGAAACACTCTTGCCGTGACCCAGATGATCGTTACCCGCCACGACAAAGCCGTAGGAGGCAAGATACTGCGCGAATTTATCATATCTGCTGATGTGTTCCCCAACTCCGTGGCAAAGCTGGACAACGCCCATAGGGGTGATGTCGGGCAGCCATTCGCGGACATAAATAGTGCTTTTGCAATCACATGAACTGAAGCTGAACTCGTTTAATATAGGCATTGAAGCGACCCCCTATATAAGTAAAGAGCAAAGCGATTTTTTGTAACTCTATTGTAATCATATTATATTGTATTTCGGGATAAGTCAACCTAAAATGAGGTTTTTCCAGAAATAGTATATACAAAACTGGCAGAATTTTGATCTATCCATCAGACATTAAAATAACAGGAGTTTATTCAACGGGCAGCTCGATAATCTCAAGCCCGCGCCGCAAAGCGTAAAGCAGAGTGTTCATGGTTCCGCCCGGTTTGCCTCCGTAGGCAGCTATCAGCACAGAGGAGTTATCGACCATGTATCTGTTGCGGCGCATCATACAGTCGGGAGTGTAGTCCCTCTGTACGAGAGTATAATAGTCGCAGTCCGCGACCAGCCTTGAGTAGCGTTTTTTGAGCGCCTCAGACCAGCCCTCAGACTGACGCTCATATGGTATAGCCGCCTCGAGCGTGATGTCCTCATGCGAGGCTCTCAGCGCCATTACCGCTTCACAGAAGAACATATCACAGCCGGTCGCCATACCGCAGATGAAGTGGCGTATGCCCGAACGGTAAACCGATTCCACTGAGTCTGAAATAAGTTCCTTCAGTCTGACGCAACGAGGATCGTTTTCGTCACTTTTCCAGGGAAGCTTTTCCTCTCTGTGTCCGGTAAAGGTGCAGGCTGCTTGCTTGCTATCCATAGAGATCCTCCGAAACTGAGACTATAGTACCTTTATTTTACTATTTTATTTTCCATATGTCAAAAGCATGAGGGAGCGATTTAAGATATAAGAACCATTTTTTTGAATTTTTGATGATAATATTTAATTAAACTGAAATAAATCGTAAACAAAATGCCCATAATACCTTTGAATTCATTTTGGAGGTTATAAAATGAAAAAGACAACAGTATTTATTACCCTGGCTCTATTGCTTCTGGCTATTCTAGGAGGCTGCAAAACCAATACCACAACTCCGTCTGCAAGCCCGAATGTACCGGTAGTTTCGGAAAGTCCCGCGATTCCTTCTCCGTCAGTAAGCGCAAGCCCCAAGGCCTCCGCCGCGCCTTCGGCAAGCCCCAAGGCCAGCGCTTCGCCCGCTGCATCACCCACCACGTAAGAATAAGCGGATAAAAAGGGAAAAGACGAGTGCTATGGTACACTCGTCTTTTTCTTTGGCTTTATAGAACGCAGTTATCAGCCGTTTGCAGCAGCGGAAGCAGAGGGAGCAGCAGGAGCTTCACTGGTCGCAGGAGCTTCAGTTGCGGGAGCCTCGCTGGGAGCTTCGCTGGTTGTTGCAGGTTCAACGGACTCTGTGGGAGAAGTAGTAGGCTCCTCAGCTTTTTTTCCACAGCCGGAGAATGCAACGATAAGCATCATAGCGGCAAGAACAACAGCAAAAGTCTTCTTCATAGTTTTTTATCCTCCAAAACTGATGATAGTTTTCCCAGAGCAATTGGTGTTCTCTGGGAACTCGTTGATACTAGCACCGATGGGGGGATATGTCAATACAAATGCGATAATATTTAATAAATAGTTAATAGATTATTAATATTTGCCTTGGGTCCATGAATTTCATTTCAGGCTATTATTTATGAAATAAACTTTATCGCAGACGAGATATAGGCTCACTTAAGGGTTTGCGCGTATGCGACGTATTTTTCAATCTTATCGGAGCAGTCCTGCTTATCGTTTCCGCTGACAAGAATATATATCTTGATTTTGGGCTCGGTGCCTGACGGGCGGACGATGAAGGAGGTGTCATCCTCAAGCTCAAAATAGAGGACGTTTGAGCCGGAAATTTGAGTCTTATCGACGAAACCCAGACCCGGTACGATAATCTTTCCGCTGGCGTAATCCCTTTCAAGGAGGACTGGAACGCCGCAGAGCTCGACGGGAGGGCTTTCCCTGAGCCTCTTCATCAGTTTCTGCATGTTTTCAAGGCCGTCTATGCCGGGCATGACCAGATTAAGAGTCTTTTCAGCAAAGTAGCCGTATTTCTCATAGAGATTATCCAGCGCCTGAAGCAGCGTAAGTCCCTGACCGAAATAATAAGCTGCCATTTCGGCCAGAAGCATGGAGGCGGTGACTGCATCCTTGTCACGGACATAGTTACCGATCATATAGCCGTAGCTTTCCTCATATGCCATAATGTAGCTGTAGCTGCCGGCTTTCTCGTATTCAGAAATTTTTTCTGCCATAAATTTGAAGCCCGTGAAGGTGTCGTCTATATGCACACCGTTCTGTTGTGCTACCTCACGCGCCATTTCTGTCGTGACTATAGTCTTGACCGCGGCAGCGTTTTCCGGCAGGGTACCTGCCCTTTTCCTCGCGGTAATGATATAGTCCAGAAGCAGAACGCCGGTCTGATTGCCGGAAACCGTGACATATTCGCCCTTATCATCACGCACCATTAAGCCGACTCTGTCGGAATCGGGATCGGTTCCGATGATAAGCTCGCAGTTCTCACGCTTGGCAAGGTCAACAGCGAGATAAAAACCGGCCGGCTCCTCAGGATTGGGACTCTTGACGGTTGGGAAAGAACCGTCTATGACCATCTGTTGAGGTACGGGGATAATGTTTTTAATACCAAGACGGCGGATAGCTTCAGGCACGAGCCTGTATCCCGCGCCGTGGAAGGGCGTATAGACAATCTTGAATCTATCAGCAACACGGGCCACAGCCTCACGATCAATGGACTGAGAAAGAACGTTTCCGAGGAAAGCCTCATCAACGGTTTCGCCTATAGTTTCGACAAGTCCGGCTGTGACCGCTTCACTGAAGAGCATTCTTTTTATACCTGTAAATATGTCAATACGTGCCATTGCGTCCGCTATTGCCTGAGCGTGCTTGGGCGGAAGCTGCGCTCCGTCTGCCCAATAGACCTTGTAGCCATTGTATTCGCGCGGATTGTGGCTTGCAGTGACATTTATGCCGGCCGTCGCGCCAAAGCTGCGTATAGCGAAGCTGAGCTCTGGAGTCGGACGCAGAGCGTCAAAAATACGTACGAAGATGCCGTTGGCCGCCATTACCGAAGCTGCCGTACGCGCAAAGAGCTCGCTGTTCTCACGGCAGTCATAGCATATAATGACGCCCTTCTTCATGGCGTCCTCGCCCTCGGCGCAAATTACCGAGGCGAAAGCCTGAGTCGCGTGCCTGATAATGTGCCTGTTCATACGGTTCAGGCCCATGCCCATAATACCGCGCAGAC
The DNA here is from genome assembly GCA_041891555.1 of Oscillospiraceae bacterium. Classification (GTDB taxonomy): domain Bacteria; phylum Bacillota; class Clostridia; order Oscillospirales; family Oscillospiraceae; genus UBA2658. The sequence goes on along the minus strand of JASDTK010000260.1, from coordinate 7,684 downwards.
CTGCGGTACCAAATTCCAGAGGAGCAAAAAAGCGGCTTTTGATTTCTTCCTCGTCGCCTGATATTGCATCCAGCTCTTTCCACTCGTTTTCCGAAAGAGCGGGGCTGTCCATCCATCTGCGGTATTCTTCCATATAGTCAATCATCTGAGCTACCTCCGATTAGCGAAGCTGCTTCGTCATGCATTGAGACCGGAACAAAAATATCGCTGCCCTCGCCGCTCATGCCAAGAACGACAGCTCCAAAGCTGCCGCTTCCGGGATAGATCTTTACGGCTGGGATTCCATAGGCAGACAGCATATTGATAAGCATTTCATCTTCCATATCAACTGAAGTGCAGTGTTTTAGAAAGGCGGGTGCTTCCGGTTCACCGTCAGTCTTGGGCCAATTGTTGTATACCTCGCCCGGCAGAGACCGATACCATGACGGCGTTTCCTTATCGGAACTTACCTTCTGCTCTCCGTTTGCCGTGTTTTTACTTTTGTGCTTGAAAAAACACATTTTTACTCTCCTTGAACAGCCCGTTTCTGAAGGCTATTTATGGTATTTGCTGTTTTCGTTTATCATTATACCCCTGTAAATCTGTTCCGCAAGCATAACTCTTGCAAGATGATGCGGAAAAGTCATTTCCGACATCGACAAACAAAGATCGGCGCGCTTTTTTATGCAAGTGTCCAATCCGAATGAGGAGCCGATGATGAAGCAGAGCCTTGATTTTCCCTCGTTTGCACATTTTTGGAACAGACCCGCAAATTCGGGACTGCCCAGCTGTTTCCCCTCGATACACAACGCGACGACATAGGTTCCCGAAGGTATGCAGCTTTCAATCTCAAGAGCTTCCTTTTTAAGTCCTGATTCTATTTCCGCCTGCGTGGGGTTCTGCGGCAGTCTTGCTTCGGAAAGCTCGATTAATTCCAGCCTGCAGTAGGGCTTGAGCCGCTTTTCGTACTCGTTGAAAGCCGAGATGTAATGGGTTTCCCGCATGCGCCCGACGCAGATAAGACTTATATTCAGCATAAAGCTTCGTCCCAGACAGATAATTTTAGTATGTCCCGTTCCGGCGCGACTTCGAGCAGAACATCTTTTTCGGTGTCTATGCCCTCATTTGAGAGAATGCCGGAAACACAGCGCCGAGCGAGCGAGGGTATATTGTTCTCCCGGCTTAGGTGACCGAGAACCATTTTCCGCGTGCCGCTTTTATAAAGCTCCGCCGCGAGCGACCCGCAGCAGTCATTGGAAAGATGCCCGTTGTCAGAAAGTATCCTGCGCTTAAGCGGAAAAGGATACGGGCCGTTTTTCAGCATTTCAAGGTCGTGGTTTGCCTCGATAACTGCGGCGTCGACCCCGCGGAGACCTTCGAGTATCTCGTCCGTAACATGGCCGAAATCCGTACAGAAGCCGAAGACCGCGCTTCCGGACAGACGGTATCCTACGCTTTCGGGCGTGTCATGCGGGGTGTGGAAGGGGAGAACCGTCAAAGCGCGGATGTCATAGTCCTGACCGGGCAGCAGCACAGTCAAATAATCGTCGACCCCCGCAATTGACCAGCTGAGATGGTTGGCCACAGTACGGGGGGCAAATATCGGTATTTTATAATGCTTAACTAATGTGCTAAGACCGTTTATATGGTCCGAATGTTCGTGTGTTATAAGTATACCGGATAGCTGTTCCGGCAGCATTCCCAGCAAAGACAGTGCCGAAACGATGCGCTTTGCCGATATTCCGGCATCTATCAGCACCGCTGTGTCTGCGTCTCTAACGAGAGTACAGTTTCCGGTGGAGCCGCTCGCAATTGTATAGATTTGCATAAACCGTAAATCCTTAAGCTTTAAACTACCGCGGACGAATACTCGTCCGGCTCGGAGATGCAGGTGATATCGGCGCCCAGGCTCTTCAGCTTGCCGACAAGGTCCTGATAACCGCGTTCGATGTATGAGACTTCCTCGACAACCGTCTCGCCCTTTGCGCAAAGACCGGCGATGACAACAGCAGCTCCGGCACGCAAATCGCAGGCGGCCACAGGCGCTCCTGTGAGAAATGAGACGCCCTCGATAACAGCAGTCTTGCCATCCACCTGAACCTCGGCGCCCATTTTCTTGAGCTCCGAAATATATTTGTAGCGGTTGTCCCAAACGCCCTCGGTGACGACGCTCGTACCCTCCGCAAGGCAAAGCACTGTGCATATCTGAGGCTGCATATCTGTCGGAAAGCCGGGATAGGGCTGAGTCTTGACGTTCGCCCGCGTGAGCTTTCCGGTACGGCGCACAACCACGTAATCGGGATATTCCTCAACTGTAACGCCCATTTCGCGAAGCTTTGCCGAGATGCAGTCCAGGTGCTTGGGTATGACGTTTCGAATCGTTATCTCTCCGCCTGCTGCTGCGACAGCAGTCATGTATGTTCCTGCTTCAATCTGGTCGGGAATTATGGAATAGCTCCCGCCGTGGAGCTTTTCAACCCCGTAGATTTTTATCGTGTCGGTACCTGCTCCGCGCACATCCGCGCCCATGGAATTCAGAAAGTTTGCAAGGTCGACTATATGCGGCTCTCTCGCCGCGTTCTCAATTGTTGTTTTGCCCTGCGCCTTGGAGGCCGCAATCATGATATTCATCGTCGCGCCGACGGAAACTTTATCAAGATAGATTTTGCTGCCGGTGAGGATGCCGTTCGGAGCCTCGGCATAGACAAAGCCACCTTTGACCTCAACCTGAGCTCCCAGCGCGGTCATGCCCTTGATGTGCTGGTCTATGGGGCGTACGCCGAAATTACAGCCGCCGGGCATCGTTGTTTTTGCGGAGCCGAAACGTCCGAGCATTGCTCCGATGAGATAATAAGAAGCGCGTATTTTGCGCATCAGATCATAGGGCGCGCCTTCTTTGCGAACGCTTGTACAGTCAATCTCGACCGTATTCTTATTAATAACGCGAACTTTCGCTCCCATTTCACTTAAAATCGTAAGGAGCATATCTGTATCGCTGATTTGAGGTATGTTCTCTATTCTGCAAATGCCTTCGACCATAAGGGCTGCAGGTATAATTGCAACAGCGGCGTTTTTAGCCCCGCTTATCTCAACTTCTCCGTTAAGAGGGTTTCCACCCCTGATGACATATTTATCCAAACAATACACCTTCCCGTGACGAGAAAATATCGCACATCTTTATTTATGTATGATACCCGAAGTGAGAGATAATAGCCGTGAAAAAAACGAATATAATTCTCCCATGAAGGCAGGAAACAGTTCCAATCAATGATTTTCCAGTGAATTATAACATAAAGATTACAAAAATTCAACAAAAAATAAATATAGGGCTTCAGGAGGCGCTTTCGATGTTTTCGGCCTTTCCGGTCTCGGCATCGATATAGTAGGGACCCGAATTTGTTGTGATGCACCATACAGGCTTAAGAGTGCAGTTGCCGGAAACAGCGGAATACATATAGTATTCGATCTTCAGATCATTAATCTCGCTGCAAATATATCCTGTCTGATGGATAGACTCAAGAAAGCTCATCATAATCGTTACACTGTCAGGGTAAGCTTCGCCTGACTCAGGAGAACTTGCTGTATCCAGAGGCCTTGTGCCGCTGATAAGCAGTAGATTGTCGGAACTGAAAGTAAACGTTACACGCGCGTTATATATATCGGTACCCTCCCATGAGCAGGGAAGCATAACCGTTGTATCGCTGCCGTCAGTCGTAACAACCGGCTCGCTTTCTCCGCATTCAAGGCCCAGTTTTTTCATAGCTGTCCTTGCCGCAACGACGGGATCTCTGCCCTTGGTGATGACTCCCGAATTCAGCTTTATCTCAAATTCCCCCGTGCCGCGATACTTGCCATCGCCGTCCGGACCGCTGTAGAAAAAGATGTTGCCGCCCTGATCCAGAACAGAACAGTTTCCGATAAGTGAGGTGAGATTCTGCTTTTCCGCATCCATGTCACGTTTTAGGGATAATAGAGACGGAACAGTTTCGGGAAGTTCGATGTCGGGGCTAAGTGTAATTCCGTTATCGTAAAGGACAGCCTCCAGCGCCTTCATGCGGGATGCCTGAGCGTTTTTTTCTTCTCTCATATTGTTATATACGATGAACAGCAGAAAAACGTTGACCACTGCAAGGAGAATCAGTATAAAGTTTTTAATCTTTGATTTATCCACGTTTTACTCCTGACGGACTTAAGCGTTTATCCAGGTGCAGCTTACTGAATCGGTTTTGTCCTCATAAGTGAGTACTGGCTCTCCGCCCTCGATTTCCGCAATTACGGCGGCCTGCTTTTCCGGCAGAGGCACAATTGTACCGCCGGGGAAAGTGTAACTCCGGAGGTACAGCTCAGCTTTTACAATGGCGCCGTCGCTTATCTGGAAGGAAGCCGCGTATTTGTTACCGGGCAGAGTAACGGGAATACCATTGACGAAATATCCGAAGTTTACCGTACAGGAGGAGGGGGAAGATACGTTCGAAACACGAACGAGCTCTGCCACACCGTCTCCGCTTGTAAGACTGATGCTGTTGCTGACAATATCGGAGCACGCGGCGATACAGTCAGTTACCGTAAGATTTGAGGGGGAGCCAATGATAAGCCCGCCGCCGGTGGTATCAAAAAGAATCTTGCCCGATGATTCTATTCTAAGACTTTTGCTGCCCTCGACATAGACCTTTGAACCATCCGTCTCTGTATATCCCGAAACAACACGGCTATTTATTCCGAAGTAGCTCAGAAGCCCTGTCCCGTCATAGCTGTCGCGCACGGGATTCGAGACTGTTACCGCACGAAGGGCTTTGTTTTCACGGGAAAATATAAAATAGGGATCGATTGACGCGTATTCAGCGCCAAGCTCAAACGCGAAATTCGCGCTGCCGATTGGGTATTCCGCGATTTTTGGCTCGATTGAGGAAAAGTTCAGAGCAGTGCTGCAGCGATAGATTTTGCCGTCGCTTTCGCTGATGAAGAATAAAACCAGGCTTTTTCCGTTCTTGCCGAGATAGAATCTTCTTGCGGTTTGCAAAGAAGTGTTATTGCTTATTTTTGTGCCGAGAGATGAGGCGATTGCTGAGAGCGGCTGTGGGTATAAGTAGTCAAAAAAGACGCCACTCCCCGAAAGGGCATTTTGCCATTGTTCAACGGACTGCTCCTCAGTCTCGCCGGAGGAACCAAGAGCATCGCCAAGGTCAGCGGAAAATTGCGAAATTAGCTTTTCCTTCGCGTCATTGTCGTACTTTACAGCATAATGCGAACCGTCCTCCGCAGTGACAAGCAGAAAGACGGGATCAGAAGCAAGGGCGGTAACTGCGCTTTCAGGCTGCTCAGCCGTGCTGGAGACGGCTTTTCCGCCGAAAAGACCGTCAAGCCCGCCGAAGAAGCTGTCCTGACCGCTTACAGTTGCTTTGATAAGCAGAAAAACGGCCGAAATCAGAAGAATAACGATGGCGAAGTTCTTTGCCATGTCAATAAGACGCGCCCTATTTTTCATTCTTAGGACCCTCCACAGGGAGCGTCATGGTAATGACAGATCCTTTTCCCTGTTGGCTGGTGAGCTCGATAGACCCTTTGTGACGGGAAACAATTTCCTTGGCTATGGAAAGGCCCAGACCCGTTCCGCCTGACTCGCGGCTCCGCGCCTTATCAACGCGGTAGAAGCGGTCGAATACCTTGTCGACGTCCTCTTTGGGTATCCCTATGCCGTTGTCGCGGACGCTGACCCAGACTACCTCGTCTTTTCTGCCGGCCAATATGGCTATACTGCCGCCGTCACGGGTATATTTTATAGCGTTGGAAACCATGTTTATCAGAACCTGCTCAAGCCTTGCCGTGTCGCCGACGATGTCCGGAATCGGGGTTTTGAGCTCAAGCGTGAAGTGATGGCTGTGTCTCTGAGCTTCCAGCAGCATGGCGTTATATACGTCGTGCAGGGACTTTTCAAACGAAAAGCGCTCAAAGCTGAACTCAATGCTGCCTGCGTCGAAACGCGAGAGCATGAGCAGGTCCTGAACAATTTTCGTCATGCGGTCAGATTCGTTGACAATGACGCTGAGAAACTCCTTCTCCGTCTCCTCAGGCATATTTTTCGCGTCCTGCAAAGTCTCGGCGTAGCTCCTGATGCTGGTTATTGGAGTGCGCAGCTCATGGGAGACATTAGCCACGAATTCGCGGCGCATAGCCTCAGATTTTTTTAGTTCATCCAGTGTCTTCTTAAGCTGCAGAGCCATGCCGTTGAAGGTTCGGGTCAAAACGCCGATTTCGTCCTGTGCGCTTGATGTAAGATTTGGGGAGAAGTCTCCCGCAGCGACGCGTTCAGCCGCCTTGGTCAGGTTCTGGATAGGCGTAACCATAGCCTTAGCGAGCAGCAGACTCAGAAGCACGGATATGACAAGACCGATTAGCATAGCCTGCCCGATGATGCCGAAAAGCTTGGAGCTCAGCTCCCGCACTGCTGATTTGTTGTCCTTTATATAGACGATGAAGCGTCCGGCGCTGCCGTCAATGGGAAGCGCAACATCCATATATGAGGAACTGTGATCACTTACATAACCCGATTTTCCACCGATAGCGGTCATAATGTTGGTGGTTTTTGTAAGATTTTCATTTTCGGAGCCGGAGCCCGCGAGCACCGCGCCGGTATCGCCGTCGAGAATATAGTAGTTGCGCGAGCCAGAATCGATGCCGAGCTGTCCGGAATTGGCTTTCAGAATTTCTGCCAAGTGCTCCGGAGCGTCAGAGTCGTTCGCAGCAGAATACAGATCCTCCGCGAGTGCCAGATACTCAAAAACCGTCTGCAATTTTTGATAGAAATAGTTCAGATAAAACGAACGTATTTCGTTCATGAGGAAAGCACCGACAACAGCCATCAGCGAAACGATCAGCGCCACCATTATAAATACGAGCTTTGTATAAAGGCTTTTGTTCATCGGAACCTCCGCGATTTATTAAATCGGACTATTCTTCGCTGAAGTAATAACCGACTCCTCGCTTTGTCATGACATATATCGGGTCAGCGGGGTTTTCCTCAAGCTTTTCCCGAAGTCTGCGGACAGCAACATCGACGGCGCGAAGGTCGCCGTAATAGTCGTATTGCCAGACCTCACTCATAAGCTGCTCACGCGACACGACCCGTCCGGGGGCCGAGGCTAGGAACTTGATGAGCTCATATTCGCGGGAGGTAAGCTCGAGATCCCTGCCGTTTTTAAAAACAGTGTGACGCTCGAAATCGATCACGATATCTTTGAACCTGATAGTTTCGCCGCTGCCCTCAACGGGAGAGACATCATTTGTCGCGATTCTGCGCATATTGGTTTTGACGCGCGCCAGCAGCTCACGGACGGAAAAAGGTTTTGTGATGTAGTCGTCCGCGCCCAACTCCAGCCCGAAGACCTTGTCCGTTTCCTCTTCGCGCGCAGTAATCATGATAATTGGTATGTTGCTGCCCTCGCCGCGGAGAGTCTTGCAGACCTCGAAGCCGTCTATGTAGGGAAGCATTACGTCCAGCAGCATAAGGTCGGGGCTTTCTTCCCTCGCTAGACGCAGAGCCTCTTCGCCGTCGTAGGCGCAGACAGTTGCGTATTCGTCCTTCTCAAGATTAAATTTGAGGATGTCCACGATCGACTTTTCGTCATCGACTATCAAAACTTTTCTTGACATATGTGCGGTTCCTTTCGCGTTTTCTGTTTTATTTTGAAAGGATGTTCTTCGCCTT
>JASDTK010000259.1:7917-11614 GCA_041891555.1 Oscillospiraceae bacterium | reverse complement strand
CCTTGAAATTGTGCCAAACAACACACATCGGCTGAAACAAAGCAGCTATCAGAAGTTGACCGGGTATACAGGTGCGGTGACAATTACATGTGTGTCCACTTTAGAGTTCGTCGGAAAGAGCGACGACCTGATTGAAAACTATGACGCAATCTATATCGGTGACAACGGCGGCAACTCTCTTTCGGATTCCAAGCTTGACGGAGACTATCTGTATGAGAACATAGGCGCTCCCGTTACAATACGCGCCGACGCTGTCGGACTTACGGACGCTGAGTATTCCTCCGATACGACCTTCACAGGAACAGACGGAAACACCTACAGCGCGCTGAAAGATCCACAGACGACACGCTATTCGGGAAACGACTTGTCAACAAAAAAACTTGCCGCGCTGAACGACTATGCCGTTGCAGGCCATCCTGTCATCATCGCGGACAGTCTGGCATGCCAATATTCAATTAACGCAGCTGTTTCCGGAGTTCAGTCCGCAGACGGAACCAGCGCCATCCTGACCGCAAGCGCCTCAGTTATGGGCGTAAATCCGGCTACCTCAGGTCCCTATTATACTTGGTATAAGAAAAACACTGACGATTCCTACTCTCAGGTTGGCACATTAAACTCAACAAGCAACACGTATACAGCTACAAGCGGCGAATACTACTGCAGGATACGATATACCATCAGTGGTTCATATTATTATGCGTATAGCGACAGCATTATCGTCACGACTACGGATGCGCAAACTGCAGTCGCCTATAGCAGTAGTAGCACTAATGGAATTGCGACGCTAACAAGGGTTTCTAATGGTCATACATATACATATACATATTCTGTTAATATATCTGACAGCAGCGGTACTCTGACTGCAACCGCTACAAATACCAGCGGAAGCGCATACACTTCTCCCTATTACTCTTATCAGTGGTTCAACAGCGCGGGAACGGCAATGACCAGCGCAACTGGGGGGACAACCGCCACCACCAACTCATATACCCCAACTGTAGATGATACTTATTATTGTAGTATTTACGTTACAAGGGTGGCAAAAAGTGGCACGGATGGTGGAACCTTCTATTTGACGGGCAGTACAACCCGTACTCTCACAAACACCACCAACGGTAGGACAAGAGATGCGGTAGTGGATTATACCGCGGCTGTTACGACCGTAACTCCCGGAACCACAATCGGGTCACCGATTACAGCTTCCGCCACCGCCGGGCAGGCCTACTACATAGACGATAGTGTTGTCGACAACTGCTCGAATATGTATTCATTTTTGAACACTAACAAGAGCAGAGGGAACGTTATGCGTTCTGGCGCAATCGATGAGGACGCTCTTCTGCGCTATACGAACACCTCAAAACCAAAGATTAACCTTATCTCTTATCCCGCAGTATACGCAAGGTCCGCCACGGCGCCATATACGGTTACCAGCCAGCTAGCTCAGGATCCTGGTAGTAATCCGGCGACTTATACGCTAAAATACGACTTTACGATTACCAATCCTACCGACACGACGCCTGACGCCACCGAATATTACTGCAATCTCTACATCGATACCGATTCGGACAGCCGCTTTATTGAGCAGGAACGCATCGGCAACATAGAGATACATGAAGCGACCTCGGGAGTTGCCGGTGCCCTTGTCGATTCGGGCACGCTGAAGGCTGGGCAGGAATACATCGTTACCCGAACGTTGTCCGCAGGTATGGACGGATTTTTGCCATGGAAGCTAGAGCTTATAAAAGTCAGCGATGAGAGCGTCCACACCTCGTACACCAACTATACCTACGTTAAGCCGACGGCGGAAAAAATCAACATTTTGCAGATAAACACCGGTTCGGGTGGTATCGGACTTTCTCTCGACACAACAAGACCAACTATTTCAGATACGAGCATTAATGCCACAAGAAACAAAATCCTCGACCTTTTATCCAACGACCCCGCCATTTCCTCCATTTCCTCCGATTACGACATCAAAATCCAGACCATCACCACAACCCAGGCACAAAATATAACATCTGTCCCAATTACCAACACGCTTGTCAAGGACACGTCTGGAAATTTGCACGCGCCATATACTGACATAAAGCAACTAATTTATTCCTATGACATGGTAATTATCGGCTTCGAAGACTGCTATCGGGAGCTTGACGAGGAAACTTCCGCCGCTATTGTCGATTATCTCAAAGACAACCATCCGATACTGTACTCGCACGATACAACCTCCATGTCGAATGTACCGCTAGCCTATGATGCTTCAACAATCAGCGGTTCGTCTAACTACCAATCTACCGGCACATACTGGGGTTACTATTTCAACAGTGTTCTGCGCGATCCCCTCGGACTAGACCGTTACGGAATTACAAACAGCGTTTTTGGCCTTACTTCGAAATCAAGTCCGCTTCCGATCACTGCGACGAGCGGTCTGGTTGCGGCAGGCTATTCGGGTCTGGGTTCGGCGGTAACAAGCCAGGCCACACCGATAACACCGGCGGGAACGACGGTAACAAGCCAGGTCCTTACGGACGAGGGCTACAGTATCGCTTATCAGCCCGGAAGCAATACAGCAGGAACCGGCGGGTCGCCTATCGGTACGACTCAGGGTTTTACGAACTATATGTACAGCGGAAATATGACATCCACAGCGGTTACGCAGGTCAACAAGGGAATGATAACGACCTATCCCTTTGACCTCAACCTGACATCCGGAAGCACGATGACGATACTCGATACTCACCAGCAGTATTATCAGGCAAATATGAACCCGGATGATGTCCTGGTATGGTACTGCCTGAGCGGTTCAGGTTATGATTATAACGACGCCGCGAGTGCCTACTATATTTTTTCAAACGGCAACGCCACCTATTCGGGTTTTGGCCACGATCTTAGTAACATAGGGCTGCCCGAAGCAAAGCTTTTTGTAAACTCCATAATTGCGGCGTATCGCATAACCAATTTTCCGCCGGTGGTAACCTTCACGGACGCCACTGGAAATAATAAGCTGAATGCCTTTCTCATACCGGCTGACAGCGACGGAACGTTGCTGCTTCCGGCGGCACAAGATGCATCCACGACCGATACCTCCAGATACCTTTATTTCACCGTTGACGACTCAAACGTTGCAAAGGACAAGACTGTCAAAGCGGTCGTCAGCTATATTAACCCTACGGATCCCAATGATCCTGCAACTGGCACAGAGGTTACACCCACCCCACACGTTCCGATATATAATTCACAGACAAATGAAGTCGCGACCGACTCCAATCTTGTCTCAGGTCTTGCTTATTATGTAAAAATAGACGATATTTTGAATGAGTTAGCTGATTCTGGAATTACTATCGGTGAAAAGGGAATACAGGCTCAAGTTACTGCTACAACGCATGTGCGTGGCCAAGATCTGCCGTCAGTAACCGAACCTATCTTGCTGCGCAAGCTTGTGCTGTTCGATTTAGGCTAAGGGCACAAGATAAGCTCCAATTGTCCAAAAGGAGATGATCGACATACAGGATAACAGTGCTCAATCACTTTTTCAAAAGCTCATAGACTACTCGGGCTGCGGAACGACTCCGATGCATATGCCGGGACATAAGCGCAATTCCGAAGGCATAAAGTTTCTGGAAGAGCTCGGCGCGAAATACGATATTTCGGAAATCGACGGCTTCGACGATCTCCACCATCCCGAGGGAATACTGAGCGA
>JASDTK010000259.1:857-7907 GCA_041891555.1 Oscillospiraceae bacterium | reverse complement strand
AAAGCGGCGGCCCTCTGGAAAAGCGAAAACTGCTTCTTCCTAGTAAACGGCTCGACCTGCGGCGTGCTCGCAGCCGTCAGCACGGCAAGTAAGCTCTGCGGGAGCGGGAAAATCATAATGGCGCGCAACAGCCATCGCTCGGTATATAACGCCGTCGAGCTCAATGAACTTACACCGATTTATATTGCTCCCCAGACTGTCGAGGGCTTCGGCTTTTGCGGGAGCATCGCGCCAAAGAACATAGAATTAGCCTTAAAGGATAATCCGGGTGCTCCGGTTATCCTTACAAGCCCCACATATGAGGGCATAATATCAAACCTCTCTGAAATCGCCGTTATTTGCCATATGTATGGCTCGCCGCTTATCGTGGATGAAGCCCACGGAGCGCACCTTGATCTTTCACCGAATTTTGCCGGCGGAGCGGTTCACGCGGGCGCTGACATTGTGATTCACAGTCTGCACAAAACCCTGACGGGCCTGACCCAGACGGGGCTTCTGCACCTATCCGGCGGACTTATACCAAAGGAAGCGATACTCCGCGAGCTTGCCGTATTTGAGACAAGCAGTCCTTCGTATCTGCTCATGGCGTCTATTGACGGAACCAGAGAGCTGATAGAAGATCGCGGCAGCGAGCTGTTCAAAGCGTGGAAAACCCGGCTCGACCGTTTCGACACGCTCGTAACGCCGTTACAGAATCTGCGTTTACCCGGACACAGTGACCCCTTTGACTGTCAGAAAAAGACCGGCAAAGCAGGCTATGTCAGACGCGGTATTGAAACAGGCGCGGTCTATGGCTTTGACAGGAGCAAGATTCTTATTTCCTGCGAAGGCACGGACACCTCCGGCACGGTTTTGATGGATAATCTCCGCTCCCGCTTCGGTATCGAGTGTGAGATGGCGGCCTGCGGTTATGTCGTTGCGATGACGGGGCTTCTGGACAGCGATGAAAACATTTTAAAGCTCGGGAAAGCTCTCTGCGAACTTGACAAAGAAATTCACATAACAGCGCCGCGCGTGCCCTTCACGACTCCTAAAATACCGCCGCGGAAAATGAGCGTTTCCGAAGCGCTGAAAAGTGAGACAAAATCTGTTCTAATTAAAAGCGCAAGGGGCAGAGTTTCCGCCGAATATATCTGGGCTTATCCTCCTGGGATACCGCTTGTCGTTCCGGGCGAGGAGCTGACGGACGAAACGGTCAGGAGCCTTGTAATCCAGCGCGAGGCGGGAGTTTCACTGCACAGTACCTCCGGCGGAATTCCAAAAACTCTAAGCGTATTGGTATAAAGTAGTTTGAACCTGCAGGCAAAAAAGCCGGCCGCCCTTGACAATTGTCTCGATTTATTCTATATTAAAGCGTAAGCAGTAATTCAATAAGGAGTTGTCACCATGAAAAGAATAAAAACTCTCATCACCCGCGACCTGAACAAGACCCTCAAGACGGGCGGCTGCGGCGAGTGCCAGACTTCCTGCCAGTCCGCATGCAAAACCTCCTGCGGTGTTGCCAATCAGGTCTGCGAGAAGTGCAAATAAGCCACTTACGGTAATCAAATGCTGTTCGGTCTGTTTGGTCGGGCAGCATTTTTCCTGTCTACTAATTTTCATTAACTGTCATGTTTAGAGGTACAAATGAAACATCAATATAAACTAAACGGCTATAACATTGTACTCGACGTTTTCAGCGGCGCAGTTCACTCGGTGGACGAGCTGGCGTACGACATTATAGGCCTCTTTGAAACCTGCTCCGAGGAGGAAATAGTCGGGCGGATGCTCAAAAAATATGCCTCCGACGCCGAAATAACCCGCGGGGAGATACTCGACTGTTTAGCCGACATCCGCGAACTTAAGAACGAAGGCAAGCTTTTCACCGAGGACTGCTACGCCGGACATGCTTGCGATTTGAAGAACAACAACCACGCAATCAAGGCACTGTGTCTGCACGTCGCGCATACCTGCAACCTCAGCTGCGAATACTGTTTTGCATCGCAGGGCAAGTACCACGGCGAGCGGGCGCTGATGAGCTTCGAGGTAGGCAAGCAGGCGCTTGATTTTCTGATAGCGAATTCGGGAAAGCAGAAAAACCTGGAGGTCGACTTTTTCGGCGGAGAACCGCTTATGAACTGGGACGTATGTAAAAGGCTCGTCTCATACGCGCGCTCGCGCGAAGAGGAGACAGGCAAGAGCTTTCGCTTCACTTTGACAACTAACGGTATCTTGGTTGACGACGAGGTCATAGACTTTGCAAATCGCGAAATGAACAACGTGGTTATGAGCCTTGACGGACGCAGAGAAATCCATGACCGCTTGCGTAAGACGCAAAACGGCAAGGGCAGCTATGATTTGATTGTCCCCAAATTCCAAAAATTCGCGAAAATGCGCGGAGAGCGAGATTATTACATCCGAGGGACCTATACTCATAACAATGTCGAGTTCACAAAGGACATTTTTCATATGGCGGATTTAGGTTTCACCGCACTTTCAATGGAGCCTGTGGTCTGCGCTTCCGATGATCCCTATGCGCTGACACAGGAGGATCTGCCGATTCTCTTCGAGCAGTACGAAATACTTGCCAAAGAGATGATAAAACGCGATAAAGAAGGCAGAGGCTTCATTTTCTATCACTATATGCTAGACCTTGAGGGCGGTCCCTGCATCTATAAGCGTATCTCCGGCTGCGGCAGCGGCACAGAATATCTCGCCGTCACCCCCTGGGGCGAGCTGTATCCCTGCCATCAGTTCGTCGGGGATGAAAAATACAGCATGGGCAACGTGTGGGACGGTGTGACTAATTCGGAGCTGCGCGAGCGATTTAAAGACTGCAACGTATATGCGAGATCCTCATGCAATGACTGCTGGGCAAAACTATATTGCAGCGGTGGCTGCGCCGCAAATGCGTACCATGCCTCCGGCAATATTACAGGTACCTATGAATACGGTTGCGAGCTGTTTAAAAAGCGTATGGAGTGCGCGATAATGATTAAAGTTGCTGAAAATGATCAGGAATAAAAAAATCCGGCGCGAATAATTGCTTATTCGCGCCGGATTTTTTTATCAGAGAGTAGAAGAAATCTCGCATCTCAAAACGGGCTGAGAGTTCTGCCCTGAACTATGTCAGTCGTCGAGCGTAAACTGACCCTTTCCGTTATTTTTTGATTTATACATTGCGTTGTCAGCGCGTTTATAAACAGCATCAAAGGTATCGCCCCTGCTTGCGATACAGCAGCCTATCGAGCAGGTTAAGGACGGAATGTCCAGCTTGCTGCTTAGGTCATCCTTTGTCAAGCTATCCATAAGCTCGAAAAGTCTGCGCTCGACAATTTTCCTGTCAGCGGTAAGCGTCATATAAACCACGAATTCGTCTCCACCCAGGCGTCCGAGAATATCGCCAAAGCGGAAGGTTGTTCTTAGCTTATCGGCAAAAAACACAAGGGCTCTGTCGCCGCAGTCGTGCCCGTAATTGTCATTAATTTCTTTGAAATTGTCCAAATCGAGCAGAGCGAAGACCGAGTGTTCGGTTTCTTCCAGTCTCATAAGATATTCGTTTATTGCTTTCTCTGTTTCCGCTCGGTTCCGCAGTCCTGTCAGGCTGTCGGTAGTAGCCTGCTCATGTAGAATCAGGCGCTCGTTTTCCTGCTCGTCAATGTCTTCAACCGTGCCAATGGTCAGAGCCTCGCCCTCGCCTTTGTCAGTCAGTCTTGTCCCGGTCACATGATACCATCTGTAGACGTCTCTGCCGCAAAAGCTAATTAAACGTACTATTACTGATGTTTCCCCTTTGCTGCGCAAATCGGATACCGACTGGTAGTATGTGGGGCGATCGGCCGGATGAACATAGGTTCCGAGCTCCATAAGAGAGACATAGGGCTTAGGGAGTTTAACATACTCGGACTCGCTGATGAATTTCAGCTTGTCCGTTCGCCGGTCGTATTCGTACGCGGCCCTTGCAGACTGTTTTGTTGCAATGCGGAACTTCATGTTGAAAAGAGCCATATGCTTTGACACACGATTGGCATTGAAAAGGCTGAAGGCAATCAGGCCCAAAACCAGCAGAACCGCCACCATGCTGAACAGATTAACATCCTCAAGAGCACTGTCCATGCTCAGATTAATTTTTTCCGAGGGCAGCATGTAGATAACAAGCCAGTTGTTAAACCCAAGCTCTCTTATATAAGCCGTTAGTTTTTTGTCGTCCGTAGTACGCGTAGCGCTTAAAAGCTGTTCCTTCAGACCGCCACTCTCGCCAAAGGCATACTGTCCGTTTCTGAACCATGTCTCATCTGAGCTGCGGCATAACACCATAACGCCGTTTTCATTGATAATTCCCAGTCCCCCCTCGTCCTTCAGGGACAGATTATCAAGCATATTTTCAAATGAAACCTGACTAAAAAGCAGCATAATGGCGGCCTTTTTACCGTCCGGCACAGAAAAGCGGGAGGCAATGGCCATCCGGTTAAGTCCGTCATCGCATTTTTTAAGCTGAGAAACTGCGGTTTCTCCCGAACTGAACGCATCCTGAGCTGTTTTTAAAAACAAAGAACCGTATTCTGCTTTTCCGTATGTCAGACTTCCGTCGCTGGCATAAATCAGAATTTCATCTGCCTGAGAACGGTCATACAACGCGGGAAAATAGCTATCCTCAAGCTCTTCGCTGCTACCAATCAGTGACAGCGTAAGCCCTGCATTATATACCGATTCCGTTTTATTCTCCATGAAATCAAGAATATGCTGCTTTGCCATTGCAGTTACGCCCAGAAAATGACTTTTCTCGTAACTCAACATGTTTTCAGTGTATTTCGCATTTGTATTGCGGACAAACAGCGCCTGGGGAACTAGCAACAGCAAGGTTGCTATAACTGTGATGACCAAAGTTATAACGCCTCTTAACGTCTTCTTGGTTTCCAATTTTTATTCCTTCCCAATCGTTGAAACAACATTTGAAATTCGACTATTATTTGTATAATAACACTAAATATTACAGATTACAAGGTGTACAGACAGGCAAATGACCATAATAATTTATTCATTATTATTAGTTTCACCATATTTATCCTCCGTTTTTATACAATAAGTAAATGCTTAGTTAAATAAATGTATTCAAGTCGGTAGTTTACTTTTTTTACCTTGACTGAACCGATAAGAAAAGGTATTCTAATAAGATATGAAACTGTTTTTATTTGACCATGATTACCGCTATGCAGCGGAGCAGATACTGCTGACTCTGTTTCCCGACGAACGGCCCGAGTATCCTCAGGAGGAACCGACGGGGGACAGGGCGGAGCTTTACCTGAAAAGAGGAAACGAGAGGTACACAGCCTCATGCAGGCTCTATTTAGACGGCAGAGAGTTTAGAGGCAGGGCGGGTATTGCCTCGTCAATAATTACAGACGAGATTTCAAAGGCAAAGTATCTTCAGAAGATAATCAAGCTATCGTTTTATCGTGCCACACTTAATTCCGGGAAAATGAAACCGGTCTGGGGTGCTCTTACCGGTATACGCCCGGGTAAGCTTCTTTCAAATTTGCTTGAATCGGGGCTCAGTGACAAGTCCGCACTGTCAAAGTTTATGCGCGACAACGACGTTTCACGGGAAAGGGCGCTTTTGTGCCTTCATACGGCTCGCGCGAGCCTCAACTGCGCTAAAAGTCTTGAAAAAAACGATATTTGTCTCTACATCGGGATTCCGTTTTGCCCGACACGCTGCTCATATTGCTCCTTTGTCAGCCAGTCCGTGCAGAAGAGCATGAAGCTGATCCCGGACTATCTCGATGCGCTTTTCAGAGAGATTGACGCGACGGCTCAGGTCGTAAACGAGCTCGGTCTGCGTACAATATCGGTATACATGGGCGGAGGCACGCCGACGACGCTTCAGGCTTCCCAGCTTGAGGAGCTTTGTTCAAAGCTTGAAACCGCCTTTGATTTTTCCGCTGTTCGCGAATTTACTGTCGAAGCGGGCAGACCTGATACAATAACGCGGGACAAGCTTGAGACCCTTAAGCGGCACGGCGTCACCCGCGTAAGTGTAAATCCGCAGACGATGGACGACGCGGTGCTCGAGGCAATCGGTAGAAAGCATACGGCACAGGATGTTCTGGACGCGCTTGAAATTGTTCACGGAGTAGGCGGCTTTTATGTGAATATGGACCTTATCGCGGGGCTTCCTCTCGATACGCCTGCGGGCTTTAAAAATACGCTCGAAAAGGTTCTGGCGCTTCATCCTGAGAACATCACCGTCCATACGCTCGCGCTAAAAAAAGGCTCGAGCATCATGCTGGGCGACACTCCGCGCCCTTCGGCGGATGAGGTCGGAAAAATGATTGACTTCGCCAACAACGCTTTGTTTTCCGCGGAATATGAGCCATACTATCTCTACCGCCAGAAGTATATGTCCGGCGGATTCGAAAACATCGGCTGGCAATGCTCTCACACCGAGAATATTTATAACATATGTATAATGGAAGAACTCTGCTCAATCATATCCGTGGGAGGCGGTGCCTCGACCAAGCTTTGCCTAGGCTCCGGACGGATCGAACGTATCTTTGACCCGAAGTATCCCGCCGAGTATATCGGCAGCATCGACAAAATTATTGAAGAAAAAAGAAAAATCCCTGAACTGATGAATTTTTAACCTTATTTAATTTTTCGGCAGATATTAATAAACCTATCAAACAGCACGGGAGGTTAGCCAAATGGCTTTTATATTGGATGACATAAACTCAAGAGCTAAAAAAGATCCGGCAGCCTTTATCCGCGAATGCGACGCGGAATATGACGCGAAGATATGCCGCGCCGCTGACCTGATAGAAAAGCACAGAGACATAAGCCCTATTGTGCTTATGTCCGGCCCCTCCGGCAGCGGAAAAACGACAACTTCGATAAAGATTGAGGAGGAGCTTTTACGCCGCGGTATAACGACTTATGCGCTTTCGATGGATAATTATTTTAAGACCGTAAATGAAGCATCCCCAAGAATGGCGGACGGTTCCTACGACCCGGAGTCTCCTAAATGCGTGGATATGGAATTGCTGACGGAGCATTTTCACCGTCTTGCCCGCG
>JASDTK010000259.1:0-847 GCA_041891555.1 Oscillospiraceae bacterium | reverse complement strand
GCCGAAATTCAACTTTTCAAAGCAGCGCCGTGCCGATGAGCCGTCAGCGCTCATAAAGCTGGGCGGGAAGGATATCGTTGTGGTCGAAGGCATACACGCCCTGAACGACGAGCTTACAAGCGCGAATCCCGAGGCGCTGAAGCTCTACATCAGCGCGCGCACAAATGTTATTGAGGATGGCGAATACGTTTTCAAGGCGACGTGGACGCGGCTTGTGCGAAGAGTGGTGCGCGACAAGCTGTTCCGCGGAGCTTCGCCGGACTATACCTTCAGCATCTGGGCTAACATCCGACGCGGCGAAAAGAGTTTCATAAGTCCCTTCAAAGAAAAGGCCGACCTCAAATTCGACTCATCCTTTCCCTATGAGATCTGTGTTCTTAAATCAGCCGCGCTCAAGCTTTTCGGGAGCATACCGGAGGGCATAGAACGCTATGAGGAGCTCTGCTGCATAGGTCCTGCTCTGGAAGGATTTGAGGACATCGACCCTAAGTTCCTGCTGCCCGATTCGCTGCTGACTGAATTCCTCGGCGGCGGCAGGTATAAATACTGAGAAACGCTTTCTACGCAGTTTTTACGAAAACCCAAACAAATATAAGCGCTGCAGCTTGGAAAGGTGGAGGAAACTATGTCCACAAAAATCAGTTACTATTTTTCAAAGCCAGATAAATTTCCCTTCCCGGACTTCTTTGATTCAATAACCGAGACGTATGAGATACTTCAAAAGGCAAAAACGTACTTAAACGAGTTACTTGTCAAGCCGGACGTCAGGGAAAACCGCGGTGAGGTACGCGGCGACGCGCCGAACTTGCACGGAAACTACTACATCGGCGAGGGCACTGTCATATAC
>JASDTK010000258.1:0-1915 GCA_041891555.1 Oscillospiraceae bacterium | reverse complement strand
CCTTGAGCCTTCGGAGATGCTGGACGAGGTGCTCTTTTCGCAGATGGATTCGGGACAGGAAATTTCAAATATCGTGCTGATGGGTATTGGCGAGCCGCTGGATAATTATGACAACGTGATAAAACTCCTTAGACTTGTGAACCATCCGCTCGGAATGAATATCGGGATGCGGCATATATCGCTCTCGACCTGCGGACTTACAGAGAAGATTGACAAACTGGCTGATCTTAATTTACAATTGACATTGTCAATATCTCTTCATGCGCCGGACGACGAGACACGCTCAAGACTCATGCCGGCAAACAGGGGCAGGGGAGTTGACGAGCTCATTTCCGTATGCAAGCGCTACTATGAGCGTACCGGACGGCGGATATCCTTTGAATACGCTATGATAGACGGCGTAAACGATACGCCGGAGCACGCGAAAAAGCTCGCTGGGCTTGCTAAACAGTGCGGGGCGCATATTAACCTAATTCCGCTCAATCACGTTGAGGAGAGGGCATTTAAGCCTTCAACATCGGAAAATCTGAAGAACTTCGTCAGGATACTCGAGGATAACGGAGCAAATTCAACAGTACGCAGAAAACTCGGAAATGATGTTGACGCATCCTGCGGACAGCTCAGGAGAAAAACTGCCAAAGAAGGCAGCAAACAGATATGAACCCAAAGGTCTGCGCCGGGCACAGAGAAAGTTCGCGGCGCGCAGGAGGAACAAATGAAAGGCTACACCATAACCGATGCCGGTAAGGTGAGAAGCGAGAATCAGGACTGCGTCCGGTTTTTCCAGAATGCTTCACCGTCTTTTGCCGTTTTAGTGCTATGTGACGGCATGGGAGGGGCGAAAGCCGGAAGAGTTGCAAGCGAGATTGCCCTCTCATCTTTTACAACGGAGATATCCGCTCATCTTTCCGATAAAAAACGAAAGGAAAGTCTTGCGGCGGCGGCACGGCTCGCGGCGGCTGAAGCAAACGATCAGGTTTATAAGCGCGCCAGCACCGACAAGTCCTGTGAGGGGATGGGTACGACTCTCGTTGCAGCAATCGTAAAAGGCAAGGAAAGCTGTATCGCGAATGTCGGCGATAGCCGCGCGTACCTAATTTCGGACGGTGAAATAACGCAGATTACACGGGACCACTCCTTTGTTGAGGAGATGGTAGGCAAAGGCACGATAACCAGAGAGCAGGCACGAAACCATCCGAGAAAAAACATAATTACTCGCGCGCTTGGCGTTGACAAGGCTGTTTTATGCGATACATTTACACCTGAATTCAAAAAAGATGATCTGCTTTTACTTTGTTCAGACGGTCTGAGCAATACGCTCAGCGACTCTGAGATACTCGAGATAGTCAGGAACATGAAGGAACTGCCCGACTTAGGGAAAGAGCTTCTCGATATGGCTCTTTCGAGAGGCGCACCCGATAACGTAACCGTCGGACTGCTACGCAAATAATATTGACCTCGATTTTGGAGGATAAACAATGGAAAATTGTATGGACAGGTATCTTGGACAGATGCTTGACAACAGATATGAAATTCTTGAAGTAATCGGTTCCGGTGGAATGGCGGTTGTTTACAAGGCCCTCTGTCATAGGCTGAACCGTTATGTTGCCGTAAAGGTACTCAAGGATGAATTTGCCTGCGACAGTGATTTCCGCGAGCACTTCCGAGCGGAATCGCAGGCGGTTGCCATGCTTTCACACCCGAACATCGTGTCGGTATACGACTTCAGCCGTGATTCCGACTGTCAATATATCGTCATGGAACTGCTGGAGGGCATAACTCTCAAGCAGTACATGCAGAAAAAGGGCGCTCTTAGCTGGAAAGAGGCGCTCCACTTCGCCACGCAGATTGCGCGGGCGCTGAGTCACGCCCACAGCAAGGGAATCGTACACCGCGATATTAAGCCTCAGAACAT
>JASDTK010000257.1:459-1951 GCA_041891555.1 Oscillospiraceae bacterium | reverse complement strand
GGTCAGACCTATGATATAGCAAGTTAAATAAATTTAAATAGCAAACAGACGCGGAGTCATCTTTCCGCGTCTGTTTGCTATTCTTCAAGAATCGGTATAAGCGAACCTATATCAAAAACAGGCCTGTCTGTGAGATAAATCGGAGAAACTCCGTGTCTAAATATAAAGTTCATGCTGCTGTTTATATCCGGATGCTTGTCCAAGGTTCCCGTAAAAGCAAGCGTATTTGGTGCTGTTTTAAACGCCGCGCCGCCGATGAAGCCTTCCTCGAAACCTTCAAGCGATATAAAACCCGCTGCGATTTCGAGCACTTCTATCCCCTGTTCGCGCATGGCTTTAATAAGCCCGGGATCTGAGCTTATCGCCGCGTTATCCGTTACGGGACAGACGGCGCATTTTGCATAACCCTGTCTGACATGATGAAGACTTTCCGAAAAGGCTGATTTTATTACTGCGTCAGTCAATTTTATGTTATGAAAAGCTTTTCCGCTGATAGTCAGAGCGCAGAGGGCAGCGTCGTTCGGATACTCGGGCGCAAAGCTTTTTTCCGAAACAAGGATATCCGCGCCAAACTTTCTCAGTTCATTGGCGAATGAAGCCGCAACAGCCGATTTTGAGAGCAGAAATTTGTTCTCTCCGATATGGAAAACACTTAAATCGATATGTGAGCGCAGCCGCGTATCGATTTGCGGATTGTCAGGGCAGCAAAGGAGTTTTACTCCGTATGTCTCAAGTATCGGGCTAAGCTCCTCGTAATAGGCTTCGCCAAGCGCGGCCAAACATACCTTTCCTGACGGGAGGTTTGGGTTTTTTACAAAACGCCTCATTGCTTTATGAAAGCACCGCGGCTATTGCTTCGCGTATGTTCTTAACCGGTATCAGTTCAAGTCCCTTCGGAGCCTTGATTTCGGCTCTGACATGAGCGGGTAATACACAGCGCTTGAAACCCAGCCTTACAATTTCCGCAAGGCGTTGGTTCAGCGAGTCGACGCTGCGGATTTCACCCGTCAAACCGACTTCTCCGACCGCGGCAAGGTCGTTTCCGACCGCTCTGTCCCGGTGGCTTGAGGCTATGGCCAATACGGTCGCAAGGTCCGCCGCCGGCTCTGAAAGCTCAAGTCCGCCTATTACGTTTATATAGGCATCACTGCTGCCTACGGCGAGTCCTCCCCTTTTTTCAAGAACCGCGAGCAAAAGCGTTGCCCTGTTATAGTCGATGCCGTTTGAGTTTCTTCTAGCGACATTGAAGCCGCTGGGCGCAACCAGTGCCTGAATCTCGGCAAGGATGGGTCTTGTTCCCTCCATAACACAGGTGACACAGGTGCCGGGACTGTTGAGCGGTCTGCCGGAGAGCAGCATTTCGGAAGGGTTTTTGACCTCAGAAAGCCCGATGTCCCCCATTTCGAAAACTCCTATTTCGTTGGTCGATCCGAAACGGTTTTTTTCGGCTCTAAGGATTCTATAAGCCATACTGCGGTCGCCCTCAAAATAT
>JASDTK010000257.1:0-449 GCA_041891555.1 Oscillospiraceae bacterium | reverse complement strand
GTCCACCATGTGCTCGAGCACCTTGGGTCCTGCAATTGCGCCCTCTTTGTTCACATGGCCGACTATAAAAGCTGTTATATTACTGCCCTTGGCAAGCTGCATGACGGCCATTGTGCAGTCCTTGACCTGCGTGACGCTTCCGGGGCTTGCGGTAAGCTCCGGATTATACATAGTTTGAACCGAGTCTATAATCAGTACATCGGGCTTGATATCTCCGACTGCCGAAATGATTTCGTTCAGATCGGTCTCTGCGAAAACGTAAAGTGATTCGGCATTGACACCGAGGCGTTCCGCGCGGAGCTTAAGCTGACGCTTCGATTCCTCACCCGTCACATACAGTATCCGCTCGCCCTCGCCCAGCTTTCCGCAAAACTGTAGGAGCAGAGTAGATTTTCCGATACCCGGCGCTCCGCCTACGAGAACGAGCGAGCCTCGAACAGCTCCGCCGC
>JASDTK010000256.1:7760-12061 GCA_041891555.1 Oscillospiraceae bacterium | reverse complement strand
CTGTTCTTTCCGAAGGAGAACTCAGGTTTATTCACATATTTAGATATGATGATAAGGACGGTTATTTTCCCGGGCTATTAGAGGTAACGGAAATCTTTGATGACGAAGTCAAAACCACAATGATAAAAGCTTCAGAAATGACTCCCGAAGGTCTGCGTTCTTTAGCAATAGCCAAGCGGCTTATGTTTTTGGACAATTGCTACGGTGAAAAGCGAAGCGTTTGGAGTATTGCGGAAAAATCCAGAGTGCTGCAGGACATCGACAATTTAGTTGGGTTCTCCGAATTTAAGAACTTTGTCAAAAACCTTTGCCAATACATCATAAATACAAAGCGTCTGGGTTCCAAGGCAAATTATAACGCTGTGCTGATAAACAACTGCGGAATGGACGAAGAAATCTTCGTGGACTCGCTATATAGGCTTTATTCTGCGGAAGGAATTATTAAGGATGCCGCAATCATTACAGGTGACCTCGACGATGCCCTGCGGACAGAAAGAAATACGCCGTGTATGTACAATATTGCTGAACGCTGGGATGTCGGCGGAAATAACGGCAGTTTCTTCACAGTGACCAACGAGGCGGCCGCCTTCACAAAGCTTTCCAAGCGCCATCCGATTTATATTACATCTATGGATAAGGCACAGTTCGAAAAAGCCCAGAAGCTGGACAGCTTTCGCTCCATGTTTATTCATTCGTTTGAAGTTAACGACCTTTCGGTTGATGAAAAGCTTACTTATTTAAACCGCGACGCTAAGGCTTATGGGTTCGTTCTGGATAATGAAAGTCTTAGAAAAAGCGATGTGCTTACAGGGCAGCTTCAATCCCTTCGGGCAGAGCTGTCAAAGATTACAGCCGCGTGTCTATCTCATGACGGCGAAATTAAGCGAACGCTTTCAGCGAAAGATTTTCAAGGCCCCATAGCCGCTTCCGGCTTTACTGACCCATATCAAGAGCTTCAGGACATGGTTGGATTGGGAGATATTAAGTCTCGTGTGAGTGAAATAGTTGAATTTCTTAAAAAGCGTGGCAAGGACGCGCTACCTTGTCTGCACATGGTATTCAGAGGGAATCCTGGTACCGGAAAAACTACGGTTGCTCGCCTAGTAGGCCGAATTTTCGCCGATGCCGGAATTCTGGCACGTAACGATGTATTTGTCGAAACGGACAGAGAAGGGCTGGTGGCACGTTATGTTGGGCACACAGCCGTAAAAACATCTGAAAAAGTCAAAGAGGCTATGGGCGGGGTGCTTTTTATTGATGAAGCATACTCCCTGGGCTTGTATGACCGCGGCTACGATTATGGAGAAGAAGCTATCTCCACGCTGGTAAAACGCATGGAGGATTACCGCAAGGATTTCGTCTGCATAATGGCAGGATATACTGACGAGATGGACAAGATGCTGTCCCTTAATCCCGGATTGAAGGACAGAGTACAATTCTACATAGATTTCCCTGACTATGATGCAGCAGAGCTTCTTCAGATTTTCTGCTTGCAGTGCAGCAAAGGAAGCTTTATTTTGACCTGCGAAGCCCGTAAGGCGGCGCAGCACTACTTTGAAGAAATCATCCGCTGCAAGGACGAGCATTTTGCAAACGCGAGGCTTGTCCGAAAAATTTTTGAACGCGTAAGGATGAAGCAGGTACTGCGTACCTCGGAAAACGTAATCGAAGAATGTGATATAGCTGCGGTGTTCTGCGAAAAGGACATGGCAAATCTGCTTGAAAGCGGCAGCCGCGTGAAACGTATCGGCTTCAGCGCATGACGAAGCTGTACATATTATTGTACATTAACACGCCAAAAACATTGAATTGTTTTGTTTCTCGCTGTATATTTGAATTATAAATTGTTTGGAGGATACTATATGGCAAAGCTTAATGATATAAGGTTCAAAGATTTAATAAAGCTTGAAATAGACGATTGTCAGCTCGAACATTATTGTTATGGCAAGAAAAATTATAAAACAGCTATTAAGAGTTGCTGTGTAAGTTGTGAGCAGAAATACCCAGATAAAAGCAACGCGTTGTCCCATATTTTATACGGAACAACCACTCAAGATTATTTGGGCTATTTGAAAGACTCAATTGACACTGATGGATGGAATAACACACCGGTGATGTTTGTTTTTGAAAATCCCGGTAAATGCCCAAAGGATGACTTTGCTTTAGTTCAGACAAAGGAAAAGCTAAAAAAAGTCGTTTGGGGAACCTGGCCATATATAGGTTGGGATAACAAAAACAGGGCTGCGGATTTTGATATTAATAGTAATTTCAAAATGAAAAAATATGGGGAATTGATATGCGCAACTATCCTTCATTACAAACTCAAAAATGCATATGTCACTAACCTTGTGAAATGTGGAACTGACTCTGGCGCTAATTTAAATAGTTATTGCTCAGAAATCGTCGATAATTGCATCAACACAATTTTCATGAAAGAGTTCGAGGCAATTAAGCCTGAGATTATATTTGCGTTTTCAAAAAATGTATATTGGAATCTAAAACAACTACCTATAGAATCCAAAATTGAATACTTACCGCATCCTGCTTCCTATAGTATTACAGACGAAGCAAGAGCAGAACTATTAAAAACAACTTTTGATCGTGTATTTGGGGAACAGCCATGCTGACTGACAGAGCTAACGTAATTTGCCTTCTGAAAATTCTACAAGAGTATTCGGACGAAAATCATATCATGCCGATGCGGGACATAATCGCAAAGTTATACTCCGTCTATGACCTGAAGATGGACAGGCGCACGGTTTACAGCGCAGTTTCACTTCTGTTAGATTTAAATTACGATATTTCTACCTATGAAGAAAATGGCAAGGGCTATTACTTGCGTGAACGCGAATTTACCGTGCCCGAGGCAAGGCTCATTATGGATTCGCTTTACTCGTTTTCTGGGATTTCATCTAAGCACACAGTTGATTTGGTTAAGAAAGTTCAATCGTCTTTAAGTGTTTATGAGCGTCGCCGCTACAAAAATCTTGTTGCAACAAAACCCGGCTTAAAAAGCGATAACCGCGAGGTTTTCTATAATATTGAGTTGCTAGATGAAGCCATTGACAAAAAAGTAAAAGTCAAATTCACCTATCTTGAATACGTCTTCAACTATAAATTGAAGTCGCTACGTGAAGAGAAATATCTGTTCAATCCTTATGGTCTTAAATGTTCAAATGATAATTACTATCTTGTCTGCAACTATGACGCCTATGAGAACCTCAGCCATTATAGAGTTGACCGAATAAAGGATATAGAACTAACTGACGAGCAAATAAAACTGGCTCCTAAAGGCCTTGATCCCGTGGATTATGCAAGTAAAAGCATTTATATGTTTTCCGGAGAGATGGAAACAATGGTAATTAAATGCGATAACCATATTCTCGATGACGTGATTGACAGATTTGGTACGGATATCAGAATAAGCTTGAACGACGATGATACATTCAACGCAACAATTACGGCTGCACCCAAAGGAGTTAAATTCTGGGCATTGCAATATCTGCCTTATTCTGAGGTAGTTAGTCCACAATGGCTGCGTGAAGAGGTTATTGACAGCATTAAGTTGAACAAATATCAAACTAAATGATTATATACCAATCCCTGTGCAGACTTTTGCATAGGGATTTGTTCTATTCTTGGAAACAAGGAGATGAAATTTATGAAGAAAATAAAAATCGCGCTATTCAGTCTTGTTATCAGCGTATTACTTTGCGGCTGCACATATTCAACTGTCGAGCCTAAAACGGGACTCCAAACAGAGGCCCCACCAGAAAGTCAAAATGTGCTCGGTAGTAATGATAATTATACCGAAGAAACACCCGATGAATCTGCAGCCACAATAACTACAGTGCCCGAACCAACACCATACACCTCAACGCCTACCCTCTCGCCTACTTCAACGCCGTACATTTCAACTCCCAAACCTACTCCAACACCAACGCTAGCCCCCTCGACAGAGCCCACCCCCGAACCAGCAACCTATACCTATTCAGTATGGGCAGAATCTGGAGCGGTAATTACCTCTCAAGATTCGTCAACAGGCGAATTCCACTATAAGCAAAAGTGTGAAGCTTGCGGAGACGTTAAAGGCGGTGCAACACTTTCCTTTGTGAGCAGCGGGAATGGCTTGAACACCAGCTTTACTTGCAGTAAATGTGGAAATCATCAAAAGGTGGTTATCGGCTGGTCGTGCATCAGAAGCTGAGAGTATTAAACCGAATTATTATTGTGAGGAAACACCATGGAACAAACACTATCGCGCTAGATATATAGCGCCGCCTTTCCGCGTATATTATAAC
>JASDTK010000256.1:0-7750 GCA_041891555.1 Oscillospiraceae bacterium | reverse complement strand
GAAGTCAACAACAACGACTTCCGGTTGCTTGTTTTTTTACCCATGTTGTAGAATTATTTAACGACTATTGCGCTTCAGAAGGTACTTGTGTTCTCGGAAAGCTGTCTTCAACGTTTTAATTGTGTCAATGATAATGAATCTCTCGTAGGCGCTGCAATCAGACATAATCATTGTTATCTCTTGGCTTGCAGCGACAGGCGAACCTTTCACCTCCTCCGTCAGTAGCAGGTCTGTGGGAATCTCCAGGGCATTTGCAATTTGAACGAAGGTTTCCAGACTCATGCTCTTGCTGCCGCTTTCTATGTAGCTGATATAGGTGGGAGACTTGTCGACCAGCTCCGAAAGCATCGCTTGTGATAACTGGTTGTGTTTGCGGATTTCTTTGATTCGTTGCCCGATGGCACAGTAGTTTAGACTCATAATAAGAACCTCCAAATATTTTTCAGTTCCATTATATTGTCCTCGCTAAAACATCGTCTGTACGTTATATCAATTCAGAAGATCTAATACCGACATCTATTTGAAGACGGGTTGGAGACTATCCAATCCGTTTATTTTTGCTTGTTTATAAACCAGGAGTCATGCACTTGACTTCTGGTTTATTCATTTCTTCGTCTCCGTTTTATATAATTGCTACCATATATAAAAAACATACCCGGAGGTTTTTCATGTCTGATTTGATTGAAAAGGGCGAAGAAACAGGACTCGACACCATGCCGTCCTTCGACTTTGTATTTGAAAAAGAAAGCGAGCAGCAAACTCAGCTGGCGGAGCATCGGGCGTGGCTCAAAAGCATCAAACACGAAAGGCCGTTGCCGAAACGTCACTTAAAGGTTGCTGTGTATATCCGCTACTTCAATCAGACGAAACACGATAACTACCTCGCCTTTCATAAGCAGCAGTTTTTAGACACCATTGGACTGTGCCCGAATTGGGAGTTTGTCGGTTTCTATGTTGATGAAGGTGCAACCGCGCCGAATATGGAAACGGCAGAAGCTTGGTCGAAGCTGCTTCAGGATTGCTACGACGGGAAGGTCGACCTAATTATTACGCAAAAGGTAAGCAATGTTTCCAAGAAGCTGTCTGAAATAAGTTTCTGTGCAAGAATCCTTGCCACTCTTGAAGAGCCTGTCGGTATCTATTTTATATCCGAGGACATTTATACGCTGGCCTCTTACTATCAGGATGATTTGAAAGACCCTTGCTTTTTGCCGGCACCTGATTGGCGGGTACTGCCTGATGACAATTCTGAGGTAAGGGGTATGCTGCATGATTGATCAGTCCAAAAAACAGAAATCCGCGGAGCAGAAAGAACAGGTTCGAAGAAGAATCAACACCAAAGTTGATCAGGAAAACTACGAGTTCATTCCGCCGAAGAAGCAAATTGATTATTATGATAATGAGTCGCTGTCTATGCCCGTGTTTCGACGGGCAATGTCCAACAAACGACATCGTATGAGCTGCAGAAGAAATATTATGAGGACTTCGTCGTTCATCACCCCAACTGGACGCTTGTGAGAATTTATGCTGATGAAGGCATCAGCGGCACTTCTCTGGCTCACAGAGATGAGTTTAATAAAATGATTGCCGATTGTCGTGCCGGCCAGATCGATATGATTATTACAAAGAGCGTTTCTCGTTTTGCTCGTAATGTTGTTGATTGCATAAGCATGGTGCGAACGCTTTCTGAGCTTCCTCATCCCGTCGGCGTGTTCTTTGAAAGCGAGTGTATCTTCTCTCTGAAAGATGACTCTCAGATGGCGCTTTCCTTTCAAGCCACTATGGCACAGGAAGAATCCCATATCCGAAGCCGGAGTATGGAAACTTCACTTCGTATGAGGCTTGATGGAGGGCTCCCTTTAACGCCTAAGCTCCTTGGCTATTCGCACGACGCAGATGGCAATCTTGTCGTCAACCCGGACGAAAAGTCAACCGTTAAGCTCATATTCTATATGTATATCTATGGCTACTCAACGGCAGAGATTTCTGATGCACTGACTGAATTGGGCAAGAAAACCTATCTCGGGAATGTCAATTGGACATCCGGCTCTGTTGTGCAGGTGCTCCGTAATGAGCGCCACTGCGGGGATGTTTTAACACGAAAAACCTTTACACCAAATTACTTAAACCATAAGGCTAGGAAAAATCGGGGTGACAGACCGCAGAGCATTTATCGGAATCACCATGAAGGTATCATCTCTAGAGATGACTTCATTGCGGTCCAACATCTTTTGGACAATGCAAAGTACGGCAACAAATCTATTCTGCCAGAACTGCGAGTGATAGACAGTGGCCTTCTCAAGGGATTCGTTACGGTCAATCCCCGCTGGGCAGGATTTAAGCCTGCAGATTACTTTCATGCTACAGCCAGTATTCAGCCGTCTTCTGAGGCTGAAAATGATGATGACGGATATGAGGCCGGAGATTCTGAAATACATATTACAGTGGAAGCCGGCGACTTCGATATGCGTGGCTTCGAAATAGCACGCTCAGAGTTTTTCGATTCCTGCCACCGCCCATATGTAATTCTTCAAGATAAGAAAATTAAGTTCAGCACAGCCTGTGTTAGAAAGTTTGATAAAAACAACCACGTTGAATTCCTCGTAAATCCTAACGAAATGAGGTTTGCTGTAAGAACCGCAGCAAAAGAGAGCAGAAATGCGGTCGTCTGCTCAAAGTTAACCAATGGCATATATTATGCCAAGGAAATTTCCGGTGCTGCTTTCATTGAAACACTGTTTCAGCTGTTTGGGTGGAATACGGATTTCAAGTATCGCGTTTCCGGTTCTCTGTATCAGAAAGACAATGAATCCGTGTACTTGTTTAACATGAATGACGCCGAGGTTTTTATCAAACCTTCTATGATGTCCGGAAAAAACGGCGCGGATACCCAAACAGCCAGCATTAAGCCGCTGTCGGTCTCCGGTAAAAGGGTTCGTGCTGTACCGGAAGAGTGGACAAGTTCGTTCGGAAACCAATACTATTTGCATAAACACATCTTTCCTCCAGTTGAATCGCAGAGCGAGACTGACTGGAAGATCCGGATAGTGGGCCAACTTTTTGAAACGGGAGAAAAAATCAATGTTACCGGCTTCGACGAGCTTAGAAATTTCATAAGCAAGGAACTAGACAGAGGCGTAATGGAGGCAAAAGCAAATGAATGAATTTAAAGAAAAAAGTGAGCAAGGTGTAATTGCCGATATGCGTCATGATTTTCCTGGCACTATACCAGGCAGTGACACTGATTTCTCATTGAAAGAAGACCCCAAAGAACAATCGCCATGTTCCATTCCGGCGGAATGTGAGTCAACCGCTGAATTAACAACCTGCCGTCCCGCCGCCGAAGGCGATGTTATTGAACTGGGTGGTGAATTCGATTATGAGGGGTACCAAGTAGTTCGGCGCGAGTTTTTTGCGCATATCAACGAGCCATCGTTCACCTTCAATGACTACAAGGTATATGTCAATGCAGCTTGCCTGAACAGGTTCCCCGCTGTAGATTATGTGCAGGCACTGGTTAATCAGGACAGCAAAATTCTTGCAATCCGCCCGTGCCGCGAAGATGAACGAGATGCCTTCAATTGGTGTATTCCCGGCTCCGGAAAGAAAAAGCCAAAGTCTATTACATGTCGACTATTCTTTGCAAAGGTATGCACATTAATGGGCTGGAATCCGGATTACCGCTATAAGCTTCTCGGTAAGGTCATCCACTCAAATGAAGAGTATTTAATTGCATTTGACTTATCGGCAACAGAGGTCTACCAGCGTGTACTAAAGGATGGGGAAAAGCCGAAAACATCTCGAACCCCGGTTTTTCCTGAGGGATGGCAGAATCAGTTCGGCTTGCCATTTAAGGAACATCGTAAATCCATGCAGGTCAATATCTTTGACGGATACGCCGTATATGGCATTAAGGATAATGCCGTTTCTGCGGCTTCGGCGAATCTAAAAGATGAACTAAGTAATTTTCCCGATACTATAATTCATTATGACATTCCAGGAGGTTCAGGAATATGAGTGAACAAAAACCTTTTGTTGCAAACCTAACCATAGATCTTCGGAGAAATAGATTTCGTATTCACCAGGACACCTTGCACAGGCTCGACAATCCTGCATATATTCAGTTTTTAATCAATCCAGAGGACGGATATGTTGCAATATTAGGCTCCGAAAAGCCATTAGCAGGCGGCACAGCGAACAAGGTAACACTATATAACTCAAGTCGTTCAAGAACAGCCGAGTTCTACAGTTCAAATCTGATGAATAGCATTTTTGAGATTTTTGGTTCACTGGATTTCCGTTATAGCTATCGTTTAACCGGTGAAGTAGATCAAGTAAACCGGGTGGCTTATTTTTCAATGCGAACACTGCAGCGGGTTGAACGGAGGATTCCGGATGACAGAGAAAGGATATAAACAGCTTAATATCGACACCGAATTCAAAAATCTGATTCGGCCATTACGAAAAGAAGAGGGCATGCAGCTCGAATTAAACCTTGTTGTAGGTGGTTGCCGCGATCCGATTATTACTTGGAACAACACAATTATTGATGGACATAACCGCTACGAAATTTGTAATCGCCTGCACATCCCCTATGCAACACAGGAAATTGAATTTGAAAGCCGAGAATCAGCGGTGATCTGGATATGCAGCAATCAGCTTGGACGGAGAAACATTACCGAGGAAACCCGCAAATACTTAATCGGTAGGCAGTATGAGGCCGAAAAGCTTATCGGATGTCAGAAAAATGCCAATGGACGTAATCAATATACGTCGTCGCCTGACACCGGAGTTGAGGAGAGTCCTGATGACTTGGTCGGCTGGGACCAGAAAGAGAGCAATCGCCGCACAGCCTGGCGCTTGGGGGAGGAATATCATATATCTTCCGGAACCGTTCAGAAGTATGCCAGATACAGTCAAGCATTAGATGCCCTCGCACAAAAGGATCCCGACCTCATCCCACAAATCCTTTCGGGAAATTACAAAATTTCTCACGAAAATATCATCGCGCTCTCTATGATGGATGCAGGAGAAGTACAAAAACTCAACAAGAAGATTGGACAAGGTCCCGTTCCGTTTATTCGTTACAGTGAATCGCGTAGAGATATTTCTACGGAGGTCACAAATAGACCTGCAGTGCAGATCCCTGACACGCCCGCCATCAAGACCATGCCCGAATTTGATCCTGATGCCGAAGTTGCCGGACTCACGCTCACGATCCCATCCTGGACAAGTTCAATTGAGCTTACGAAGTCAAAAGCAGATTTGAATATCATTTCTTCCTCTGCAAAAAACCGGCTCGAAGAAGCACTGGAAGAATTGCAGCGCAAGGTGCAGGACATGCTCAGTGCGATAAAGGGGGACTCGTAATGCCTGACTACAGTATGTTTGTTCCAAATGTTCATTTCGAACAAATTCCAATTAAGAACTTGGTTTCTAATCAAGAATATCAGCGGAACCTTTCGCAGCATCATGTCGAAAACGCTGCTGCGCATTTCGACCTTCACCAGATCAATCCGATAAAAGTTAGCCGTCGCGATAGAATTAATTATGTTTTTAACGGTCAGCACACCATAGAAATCGTGGCACTTGTCTCCGGCTCACGCGATACTCCTGTTTGGTGCATGATTTATGACGATTTAAATTATGAACACGAGGCAGACATATTTGCCAATCAGATGAAGTATGTGAAGCCCCTAAAGCCATATGAGGTGTTCATGGCAAATGTGGAAGCGGGAAGTGATAAGCATCTCATCATAAAAGACTTGGTGGAGTCTTATTCACTCGCCATTGGACACACAAAGAACTATGGCGTTATCTGCGCGGTTTCATCACTCGAAAATATTTACGATAAATTTGGGTATCACGTATTGGACCGCACCCTTCGCTTGTGTGTTGGTGCTTGGGAAGGCGATATGAATTCGCTTTCCGCTAATTTTCTGAACGGCGTAGCACGGCTCGTCGTTGCTTTCGGAGATTCTATCAAGGACGATCTTTTTAAAGAAAAAGTGGGCTTTATGTCAGTAAAGCAGCTTTCCCGCACTGCAAAAGAACGGCGTCCGGGGTCTCTTGGCTATACCGAAGCCATGCTCGTGGCATATAACAGAAAATGCAAGTATCCGCTTCGCTGGGGCAAGATTTATGAAAAGAATCTTGGAACAACCGATGCGGAGGATAATGATGCCGATTTGCAGAACGATGAGACCGATGGGACCGACGACGATAATGCCGAAAAATAAAAAGCTGGATTTTCCGAAAACAGTCCGAAAAATCCAGCTTCCGTATCCCCAATAGACTTAGAAGTATTACGCTTTAAGAGAAAAGGCCGGCCGCATATACTCAACTGAGCCGCGGCTTAAGCCATAGTTCTCTGCAAGCCCCACCCAGTTCTTTTTAACTGTTTCGCAGATGTTGGCAGAAAGTTTTGCGGCCTCGTTTTTTGTAAGTCCAAAGTATTCAGAGACCTCAATGGCTAACGACAAGTCAATGCTGTTGTCATTTTCACTTACATTAAGTGAAAGACTGTTACCAGATGGGATCGGGTTTACATCAAAGAGCGGCGAAAGTCTCCAGCCGGTCGGCGTCAGAATAAAGCCATGATTGCGAAGATGGTCGTCGGTATTGGAAACAGCCATATTGAAAACGATTCGCTTCCACAACTCCATCAAATCCATCTTCGGCTCGGCACCATTTGCCCGGATATACGCTGCAAGGTCAAGATAACTCGTTCCATCTGCAGCAGAGGCGCCGTCTGTCTTTCCAAGCAGAGTCATAGCGGATGCAAAGTGTATGCGCCTTTTCCCGTCCCTGTCAAAACGCTTGACCAGGAAGGTGCTGCCGGTTTTTGAGAAGGTTTCGAGCTTTGATTCTGGTACATTCAGGGAGCAACGCCGGGCAAGCTCGTGTACAACCTTTTCCCATGCTTCGCTGTTATATTCATCGTGCTTGGAGGGAAATTTTGCAATCCACAAGGAGCCGTCAGGTGCCTGTACAGATGCTTTTGGTCGTGCCCCGCCAAGTGACGATCCGGGAGCCAGAAGCTCGTTAAGCCACTTTTCATCCAGCCCGCTATCGTCATTTTCAAAGGCAATGGAGGCGTTCTCCAGTGTCCGCAAACTAACCCATGGAGGTGTAGCGAAGGCTTTCTCGTTGGAAAGGAATTCGCCGCCTTCTTCCAGACTAAAACGAAGGGCACCCATGCGGGACTCATCGTATACCCCAAGCAAGAAATCGCTTTCGGTCAGCTTGCGGGGCTTACGATCTTCCTTTCGGGCATCAATTGCTTCCTTGCGCTTCATGAGAAGCCTACCCCACCTGTCAGGACAGGAATCTGAAAACAGGCCAAACAGGCTCATGTCTTTTGGCGTGTACTGCCGTCCTCTGAAGAGAGAAAGATCAGGGTCAAGAGAGTAGGCGCTCTCAAATGAACTCAGCCATTCATCTGCGTATTCGAAGGAGAAGCTCTCCTGACCTTTGTTAAACGAAGTATGCAGACTGCCGATCAGAGAGGGTTTTTCGCTGCGCCAGTTCTCATATACAAATATGGTCTTTTCAGATAGATCCATTATGAATCACCTTTCTTGGGTGCTCTTTTCCTTGTGGGCAAGTCCAAATCCTGAAGTTTCCTTCCGAATTCATCTTCTTTTGCAATCAGGAGTAGGTCCGTGTCCAAATTGTTGAGAGCGTGTAAAACAGCCGCATATGAACCGATTGAAACTGTCGATGAGCCATTTTCAATCGCATTGAGAGT
>JASDTK010000255.1:6100-12096 GCA_041891555.1 Oscillospiraceae bacterium | reverse complement strand
GTATTTTGCCGCTGTGCTTGACGGGTTTAAGAGTGAAGCCGAAAAAAAAGGCTTTGATATTACGTTCATAAATACCAATAATGCGGCGATGAGCTATTATGACCACTGTGTTTACCGCAATGTTGACGGAGTTGCCATAGTCTGCGCGGATTTTTCCAACCCGCAGGTACTCGAGCTTGCAAAGAGCAATCTGCCGGTCGTTACAATCGACTATGTGTATAACGGGAAAATGGCGGTCCTTTCCGACAATCTGCAGGGCATAACAGACCTGTTCCGTTATGTTTACTCACAGGGGCACAGGAGAATAGCGTTAATACACGGCGCTCCGTCCAGTGTTGTGGAAGCGAGACTTGTCGGCTTCTACAGAGCGGCAGAGGAGGCAGGACTTGAGATACCGGATACCTATGTAAGGGAAGGCGTTTTCCACGATCCCGAGAGCTGTGCGAATATTACAGGTGAGCTGCTCAACTTGCCTACGCCGCCGACCTGCATACTTTTTCCGGACGACTTCTCCGCGCTTGGAGGTATAAGGGAAATACGCCGCCGCAGCCTACGCATACCGGAGGATATTTCCGTTGCCGGCTACGACGGAATATACCTCTCTGAGGTTCTTGACCCTCCGCTTACGACCTTGCATCAGAAGACAAGAGTCATGGGAGGAACAGCCGCAATCCAGCTGATTGAAATGATTGAGCATCCCAGAACTACGCTCGCTCGCACGGAAACCGTTGTCGGAGAACTGTGGGAGGGCAAGAGTGTAGCTCCGCCAACAATTGTAGCTAACCGTGTTGGTTAAAATAAATTTAAGGAGTCAAGAAAATGAAAAAGTGGTTGATTTTATTTCTGACGCTGGCTATGATAGTCGGTCTTATGGCAGGCTGCGGCACATCAACCAGCACAGAAAGCCCCGCTGCGAGCACCACACCTGAAAGCACCGCGACCCCCACCCCTGAGCCTTCGGCCTCTCCGATACCTGAAAACACCGTAACCGGCGACCCGTCAGCCGCGGATGCTTTTGTTATCTGGGGCTGGAACACCGACTTTGAAAATATCCAGAAGGTTCTGGATGCGAACAACCCCGACCTGGCAAAGAGAATCGTATTCGTCAATGCAGGTGGCTCCGACTACTATCAGGACAAGATCGACGAAATCCTTCAAGACCCGAAAAATCAGCTCTATCCCGATATGATGCTGCTTGAGGTGGACTACGTTAAAAAGTATGTGAACTCAGATTATCTCATGGACGTCTCTGATCTCGGCATTACCTCAGCCGATATGTCGAACATGTATAACTATAACATCCAGCTCGGAACTGACGACGGCGGCAAGACCCGCGCTCTGTTCTGGCAGGCAACCCCCGGCTCTCTCCAGGTTCGTGCGGACCTTGCCAAGAAATATCTTGGAACCGACGACCCTGCTCAGCTTCAGGATAAGTATTTCTCAAGCTGGGACAAAATTACAGCAGCTGCTAAGACCGTCAGCGAAGCATCAAGCGGCAAGGTAAAGCTTCTCTCCGGCTACAGCGATACTATCCGCATTTTCCTCAACAGCGCGCGCAAGGTCGGCTGGTATGACAAGAATGACGTTATCCAGGTCGATGACCTCATGCTCCAGTATATGGATCTTGCAAAGACCCTTTATACCGACAACACGACATATAATACAACGCAGTGGGGCACCGACTGGGCTGCTCAGAAGGACGGCGACGGCGCTTCGACCGAAGCTGCGATTGCGTACTGCGGCTGCCCGTGGTATACATACTGGTGCCTGACCGACACCTGGAAGGATAACACCATCCTTGTTCAGGGTCCTGCTCAGTTCTACTGGGGCGGAACAGGCATCGCGGCGACCACCGGCTGCTCCGACAAGGATATGGCATCTAAACTCATGAAGGCTATCACCTGCGACAAGGACTTCATGATCAAAATCAACGCTCAGAACGGCGACTATGTCAACAACAAAGCCGCTATCCAATATTTGCTTGACAACAAGCTCGGCAACTCCGACAAGATGTATAACGGACAGAGTCTTATCGAGTTCTACAGCAAGAGTGCAGATAAGATTGACGCCTCCACCGTCACTGATGTGGACCAGAAGACTCAGTCCCTGTTCCAGACACAGGTAGACGCCTATGCCGCCGGAACCAAGGATAAGGACGCTGCTATCGCCGATTTCAAAGCCAGCGTTCACGACCTCTATTCCTTCCTCAAAGTAAGCTGATTTCATACAAACAAATACTGCGCTCCCTCTCGCGGAACGGGAGGGAGCGCTGCCATAGAGCGACAAGGAGTACAAAATGCTTCAAAAAGCGTTTTTGAAGAGAGATGAGGAACAGTATGGGAAAATCAGATAAGCCTGTTAAGCTGAAGAGCGTGAGTTACAGCAAATACGGCTATTATTTCATTGCGCCGTTTTTTATTGTATACTTTCTTTTTCAGTTCTGGCCCTTGATTTCTACATTTTACTACAGCTTCTTTGAGTACACGACAAGGAATCTGAGAACGACAGTCACATTCAGCGGACTCCAGAATTACAAGAATATACTGGGTATAGCTGAAGGAGAGAGAGCTTATTTTCTGCTTTATCTGAAAAATACGCTTGTTATCTGGCTGTGCAATTTTATTCCTCAGGTACTTCTGGCCATGCTCATGGCGGCGTGGCTCACAGACGAAAGATACAGGCTCCGCGGCAGAGGCCTTACGAAGATAATGATATATATGCCAAATATTATCACTGCAGCCTCAATCTCTGTTCTTTTTGGAGCGATGTTTTCACAGTACGGGCCTATTACCGCGCAGCTGCGAAACTGGGGCTGGCTGTCCGATGCGTATGACTTTATGAGAAGCATTACCGGAACCCGTGGCCTCATAGCGTTTATACTCTTCTGGATGTGGTACGGAAACACGGCGCTGCTGCTGATTTCCGGAATGCTCGGCATCAATCCCACGCTTTATGAGGCAGCGGATATAGACGGCGCTTCCGGCTGGAAAAAATATACGAAAATTACCCTGCCGCTTTTGAAGCCGATACTGCTTTTTGTGCTGGTCACTTCATCTATCGGCGGACTTCAGATGTACGATATTCCGGCGCTTTTCAATACGGACATTACGGGAGCCCTGATTGGTCTGCCGGACGATAAATCCACAACAATAGCGATGTACATAATGCGATTATACAAAACAGACACCGGCAGAGCGGCAGCAGTCTGCGTTATGCTGTTCCTGATAACGCTTGTAATCAGTATGATTTTCTTTACAACAATGCGCGACAGGGAAGATGTGCCGAAGCGCCGCAAAATGAAGAGAGGTGACCTGAAATGAGCAAAATTCACGGAGACACGCTCGAAGGTTACTCACGCAGAGTCAGAACCACGAAGGCACTCCGCATAGCGGTCTGCGTATTTCTCTGCATTTTGAGTCTTCTGCCCTTTGCAATGCTTTTTGTAAACGCTACACGCGAATCGAACGCCATAAAAACCGGAATTACACTGCTCCCCAGCAAATATCTTCTCAGGAATATTGCAACCCTGACTGAAAAATCAAAAGGTCTCGGCATAAGCTTCTGGCTTGCGATGCTCAACTCCTTCAAGGTTGCGGTTCCTGCAACGCTGCTGTCGGTGTATTTCTCTGCTTTGACCGCTTACGGCATATATGTCTATAATTTCAGATTCAAAAAATTTGCTTTTGCCTTTATCCTTGCGGTTATGATAGTTCCCAATACGGTGGCCGCGATAGGCTTTTACCGCTTTATGCTGAAACTGGGGCTTTCCGACTCCTACATACCGCTGATTATTCCGGCAATTGCAGCTCCGTCCGTTGTCTTTTTCATGAGGCAGTATTTTCAGAGTACTCTCTCGGTCGAGATGGTCGAGGCCGCGCGTATCGACGGCTCCAGCGAGCTAAGAACCTTCAACACTATAGTTCTTCCGATAGCCAAGCCCGCGCTCGCAACTCAGGCCATCTTCCAGTTCATCGCAAGCTGGAACAACCTCTTCACCCCGACTCTTATTATCAGCTCGGATGCAAAAAAAACTCTGCCAATGTTTGTACAGATTCTGAAATCCGACCAGTTTCGAACAGATTACGGTATGGTGTATCTCGGGCTCGCGGCGACAATACTGCCGCTTTTCATCGTGTACTTCATACTTTCCAAGTACATTGTGGCGGGCGTGGCGCTCGGCGGCGTCAAAGAATGATTCTCCTTTTCATTAATACTTCCCATTAGAGGTATGCTCTGCGGACTAAATATCCGCGGAGCATATTTACAGTCAGTGACGGCGATAGTATCTTGAAAAGCCCTCCGAGCTTTGCTATAATCTGTAAATAGAGTTTGAAGGGAGGCATACCGCCGTGTCGGAATCTCTGATTACAAAAAAAGCGCTCGGAGAAGCTCTTAAAGAACTTATGGCGGAGAGCCACTTTGAGAAAATAAGTGTAAAGGATATCTGCGATGCCTGCGGAATGAACCGAAACAGCTTTTACTATCACTTCCGTGACAAGCAGGATTTGATAATCTGGATTTTCGATTTTGAATACATACAGAGAATCAAGCCTCAGGAGCTTACGGATGCGTTTGAGTTCTTTGAGATAACCTGCGAATACTTCTATGAACACAAGGCTTTTTACGTCAAGGCCTTTGAAATAACGGGTCAGAACTGCTTCAGCGACTACTTTTCGGAGGTTTTCCACCAGTTCAGTCTTGTCTATATGGAAAGATATTTCGGGAACGTGGAGAAAAGCGAAGAATTCGCCAGATTCGTTACAGACGCACTTCGCATGGCGCTGATACGATGGCTTAACGATCCGGGAGACGTCAAGCCGCGCGAGATGGCGGAGCTTGCGAAGGAAGCTCTTTTCGCGGTCACGGACAGGTGCATGAAACTTTATCCGAAAGAAATGGAAAACTACAGAAAGAAAGCGGAACAGGAAAGAAAATAGATGCAAATAATGCGGAGCGGTTATTCTGAACCTGCTCCGCGTTATTCATATTTTCGAGACGCTGTGTTGTTCAGGCATTCGAGGTCACCTATAATGTCGCTGACAAATACAGCATGTGAAGGCTTCCTTTTTTCTGCATAACTGAAGGCTGAAACCTTTTCGTGCGTAGAAGCGGAGCAGACTCCGTCCTCTTTAAGTAAGAGGAAGGGACAGCCACAGTCGTAAACGTAATCCAGAAACTCCGTTGAAATAGCTTCTTTCGCGCTCTCTTCACCGTAGCTGACGAAGCCGCCGAACAGCTGTCTGCGATTTCTGAGCTGTTCTGAGAGGCGGTCATAATCTTCACTGTTTAAATCAAGAACGGGCATGACATTTTTCTGCGAGAGTTTCATTAAAAGATCTTCGTCCGAAGTGAACACGAAGAACGCCTTTCGGGGGCTTTTCTCTATGATATTGCAAAGCTCCCTTTCACTGAAATTGAGTTCATCGGCGAAGATAAAGAAAATATTTATCCCGCTTTGCGAAAGCCTCCCAAATTCCGAGGACAGTTCAATAACACACGTTCCCGTTGTGCGCGGAGGCAGAATTGCGGCGACGGAGCACGTTTTTTCACGGCTGAAATGCCGTTCGCCCGAAAAACGGCTGTTTTTTGCAAGCCCGTAATAGCCGAAGGCTATGCCGAAGTCAGCCAGCCTGTCCTTGCTTACACTTGAAAACAGATTCCGCGCGAGAATATAGTATTTACTGTCGCTGCCAGCGATTATTTTTTTTGCTGCAGAAAAAAATTGTTTTTGTGCGCCTGAGCCGGAAAAGTAGTAACCGAATTCGATGAGTTTTCGCAAAATTCTGTCGGTATCGGTCTCAGCCCTGTATAGCCAGCGGTTAAGGAAAACGCTGAGTATCCTGACAGTTGTATCCATAGCATTTAAACTCCGAAGATGTAATTATTTTAAGTCGACTGCTTACCATTATAGATTCATATAATAATAAAAAAATAGGCAGAAGCGTTTAAATGCTCAGTTTTTTAGCACATGTCGAAATAAGGGAAATTTTTTTGCA
>JASDTK010000255.1:0-6090 GCA_041891555.1 Oscillospiraceae bacterium | reverse complement strand
AACTTAAGTCAAATATAGATGAAAGGACTATTGGTATGGGAAGAAAGACATCGGCGAAAAAATCATTCAAAGAATCGTTGGAGACGTTCGGACTCAACAAGGTTGTCTCCTACATGGATAAAGATCCCGAAGAGAACATCCCCAAGGTCCTAAACTGGATCGATAAAGTCGGCGGAGTGGAGGTACAGGCCAAGGCATGCCGCGACGGCTTCGAGAACAAGGACAGCAACTGGTATAAACTTATTATGAGCTTCTGGAGCGACGTGGACGACGGCGTCAGAAAAACGATTTTTGAAAACTTCATCGTGAACGCCACGATACTTGGAGGCAGAAGGCGCGATAAGTTCAGAGAGACGGAGAACTGCAGTATCCCGTGGGCGATTCTAATGGACCCCACCAGCGCCTGTAACCTGCACTGCATCGGCTGTTGGGCTGCCGAATACGGCAACAAGCTCAACATGACGATTGAAGAGCTCGACAGCATCATCGAACAGGGCAAAGAAATGGGCGTCTACATGTACATATACTCAGGCGGCGAGCCGCTTGTTCGCAAAAAGGATATAATCAAGCTCTGCGAGAAGCACCCGGACTGTGAATTTCTTGCGTTTACAAACGGAACGCTCATTGACGAAGCCTTTGCTGACGATATGCTGAGAGTCAGAAACTTTGTGCCTGCGTTCAGCATCGAGGGCTTCGAGGAAGCCACGGACTTCAGGCGTGGTAAGGGCACATATCAGGCAGTCATCAGGGCTATGGAACTGCTTAAGAGCAGGAAGCTGGTCTACGGTATATCCTGCTGCTATACCAGTAAAAATACCGAGGTTATAGGAAGCGACGAATACATAGACAACATGGTGGAGCTTGGTGCGAAATTCGCATGGTTTTTCACCTATATGCCCGTCGGAAAGGACGCTGTGCCTGAGCTCATAGCCACTCCGGAGCAGAGAGAATTCATGTACCATAAAATAAGGGAGTTCCGCAGCTCGAAACCGATTTTCATGATGGATTTCTGGAACGACGGGGAGTATGTAAACGGCTGTATTGCAGGGGGCAAGGATTATCTGCATATTAACGCCAACGGTGACATTGAGCCCTGCGCCTTCATCCATTACTCGGACTCAAACATCAGGGAAAAGACCCTGCTCGAAGCCTTCAAATCTCCGCTGTTTATGGCGTATCACGACAATCAGCCGTTCAACGGGAATATGCTTCGCCCCTGTCCGATGTTCGATAATCCTGAAAAGCTCAAGATGATAATCGACAAGACCGGCGCGAAATCAACCGATATGATAGCGCCTGAGGATGTAGACAGTCTTATTGCAAAGACTTTGCCGGCTTCAGAAAAATGGGCGCCGGTCGCTGAAGAACTTTGGGGATGCTCGCACGGCTGTGTTGCATGTGGCGCAGGTTGCAAGAAATAGTTCCCGATAAGGCAAATTCAATCAAAGCAAGTCCGTTTTAGATGAAATCCTGCTGCCAGAATATAGTTCTCCCAAATTATCATGGCGGGGGTGCACAGGCGCCTCCGCCATGATAATTTGGGAGCTGCGGTAATAGCATTTTTAAATTGCTTTCATGCTTTTTAAAAATGTTGACAAAAAAATAAGAACACGGTATAATCATTTTCGCGCATTGCAAAAAGAAGAATATTTGCTGGATTAGCTCATTAGGTAGAGCACATCACT
Organism: Oscillospiraceae bacterium; assembly: GCA_041891555.1. Lineage (GTDB taxonomy): Bacteria > Bacillota > Clostridia > Oscillospirales > Oscillospiraceae > UBA2658. Next base: position 4,405 of record JASDTK010000255.1, on the reverse strand, counting down.
CGTAATGATGAGGTGGCGAGTTCGATTCTCGCATCCAGCTCCATAAAGCCCTGTATTCTCAACGAATACAGGGCTTTGTAATTCTTGCGCTGTCAATATACTTAGCAATTGGGACTTGCTTGAGCCTTACGTTAATTAATGTATAAGTTCAGCCTTAGCTTTTTTTGTGAGGCATTTTTTCTAGGTCGCATCTAACGCATATACCGGTGTGGCAACTGACAGCACCTCCGCAGGAAGGGCAGCACCATTTTTCCGCCTGTGAGCGCAGGAAAGACTCCATACCGAAATCTCTGATAGAAATAAGGTTTTCTATCATGCTCATGTTGTATTTTGTCCGATAACGCTTGTCCAGCGCTTTGAGTCGTTTGCAGGGGAAGTCTTTGCATTCAAAGCAGAAACGAACTTGTCCGCGCGCGAGAATTTCGCACCTAGCCGCCATATGCAGGCAGCCCTGTCCTCGAGGGATACAGCCCTCGCAGTATTTTCTGTTGATACCTTGCTTTTTAAGATCGGCCTGCATTGCCTGATAAGCTATACACAGTTCGCAGTTCATCCCGCAGGGAGCAACTAATATATCTTTCATAAAAAGGCTCCTAATCAGAATAATGTCGATATTGAAGTTATTAGTCATTATAGCATATCGAGAATACTTAAGGCAGTACCTTTTTATATAGGTGTTATTTAATTATATATGCAAAAGCCTAAACAGTATCAAGATTTAAATACATGATAAAATAAGCATACTCCTCGATTTCATAAAGAAATCGAGGAGTATGCTTGCTGCCTGTGTTCTTACTGAATTCGTGCGAAATACCAGTAAATATCAAGTGAACAGCAGACGCAGGGGTTTATGTACTACCGCTTACAAGATGAAGGCGATTTATGACTGCCTGATTTTGAATCTGCCGGTGCTGTCTTTCAGATAATTAGCCTGACTGGAGAGCTCTTCACTTGCAGCCGCAGTTTCCTCACTCGTTGCCGAGTTCATTTGAATGACGGAAGAAACCTGCTCAACGCCGGTGGAGATCTGCGTAATAGCGACAGCCTGTTCCTGAGCTTGAGTTGAAATCTGCTCGACTAGCCTGTTGACCTCGGATGACTGCGAAGCGAGCTCCGCAAAACTTGCGTTTGTCTTGTTCACAAGTTCCGTTCCTTTTTCCACCGCACTGATAGAGTTTTCAATAAGCGTCGTGGTGTTCTTTGCCGCTTCGGCTGATTTTTGCGACAAATTGCGTACTTCGTCAGCAACAACGGCGAAGCCCTTTCCCGCAGCGCCGGCTCTCGCGGCTTCAACTGCGGCATTGAGCGCGAGTATGTTTGTCTGGAACGCGATGTCGTCGATAGCTTTGATAACCTTGCTTATGTTTTTAGAAGTTGCTGAAATCTCATCCATTGCATTGCGGGTTAGCTCCATGTCAGCTACGCTGGCCTGCATGATCTCTCCCGATTTTGCAGATAATTCTTTTGCCTTTTCCGCACTTTCAGCGTTTTCCCTGATACGCTGTGATACCTCGGCGATGGAAGCTGAAAGCTCCTGAACGCTGCTTGCCTGCTCTGTCGCACCCTGTGACAGTGCCATGCTTGAATTGGCCACCTGCTTTGCTCCTGCGTCGACCTGATCTGAGGAGGAAATAATAGAGGCCGCAAGAACATTGAAATCGTCTACAAGTGTTACAAGTGATTTCCCGAGAATATCCTTTTCGGAGCGTATCGAAACAGAAGTAGTGAGGTCGCCTTCGGCAATAACCGCCGTTTCCTGAGACAGCTTTGCCGTTCCGGTAATCATTTTAAAGAATGAAGACGAAAGAGCTCCTATCTCGTCCTTCCTGTATTTTACTTCCTGATCCTCTTTGCTTATGAGGCCATAAATGTCAATATCACCGTCAGCAAGATGCTCGGAGACTATAGCAACTTTCTGAAGCGGCGTTGCTATGATGTCAGCCAGGAGTTTGTTTAAAAAGATAGATAGGAGGACGCCGACTACAACAACAACTCCCATAATGAGCATCGCTATGTATGCCAGTCTAACATTTCTAGCCGACCTATTTGATGCGCTCTGGGAAAGATCATCGAATAGAGCGGTAAAGTTATCACGTATAGCTGTACCCTGATTACCCAAGTCAGTTGAGTTGTTTTTCAATGTGTCAAAGTCATTAACTTTTGCCGCACTAATGTTTTCATTTAGCAGAACTGAATATTGCGACCATTCATCCTTTATTGCTGCATATTCACTACTATATTCACCCACGCTCAAAGATGCGTCACAAGCAGTCATATGCTCCTCAAAAGTCGACTTTGTGGCTTCTACAGCAGATATTGCTGAGTCGATATCGGTCTGAGCGCTGCCCTCAGACTTGCGCAGCTTAAAAACATCATATCTGAGCTGCTGGAAATCAACGGCAGCATTGCCTGCATCCTGCAAGCCCTTCGTGTATTCCCGATATAGTTTTGCGTCTTCATTTTTCATTTCAAGAGTAACGAAAGTTCCTACTAAGCCAATAATTATTGAAATTACACAGATGATTCCAAAACCGACAGATAGTTTCTTCGCGATTTTAGCGTTCTCAAACCATTTCTTCATAAGTATTCCTCTTTCTCATTTTTCTATAATACTTGACTAACATCAGAACTATCAGTTGCCTGAATAATCGGAAACTATATTCAGATCGTCGTTGCTGAGCAGTTTTCCACAATCAATCAGCAGTATGACCTGTTTATTTTTTCTTCCTATTCTGCTGATATATCCACAGCCTTCTTTGGTACTCATTTCCGGCTTCTTCATGATTTCATCATCATTGATCGTAAGGACGTCTGAAACACTGTCGATAACAAGCCCGACCGATTTTTCGTTCATATCAATGACAATTATACATGTCCTGTCATCGTATTCATGCCAGGGCATATTAAAACGAAGGCGGATATCCATTATCGGAATGATTTTACCCCTCAGGTTCATTATTCCTTTGATGCATTCCGGCATTTCAGGCATTACTGTAAAAGTCTGTAAACCGACAATCTCGATGACATACCGGATTTCGATGCCATACGTTTCTGAACCAACCTGAAACGTCAGGAATCTTCCTTTGAGAGTTTCTTCGCTGCTGTCTTGTTTTCTTTCGATTTCAACATCCATATTTCCACTTCCTTTATTATGTGATTATTAGTGCTTACGGTCGATGTCGGACGCGCTTGATTTTTCTGCATTTACTGATTTATAAAAAAACATCCTTCAAGCTTTTATGAAGCCAGAAGGATGCAGCATACACAATATACGCAACTGGCTGACATAGCGAGCAACCGCCTTAGTCCCTTTAGCTTTGCGCCATCACCTTTCGATGATTTTGCCAAATATTACTATTACAGTTTTATAGTGATATTTTTTTATCAATTTGTCAATCCTAAATATTTACAAAAATGTTCGCGTATAGGCGATATTTTTATCATTTACTATGAAAGTAAATTATTGTCGAATATTGTCTTAATAAATAGTATATTATTATTATTTATGCCTATAGTTAGAAGTCTTAAATTGCCTTTGTCTACTTGACCCCAATACAGGGGAAATTAAAAAAGTTCCGTAATCTCAACGATTACGGAACTTACAAATTATGGTGCGCGAGGGGGGACTTGAACCCCCACGCCCGTGAAGAGCACCGGCACCTGAAGCCGGCGAGTCTGCCGATTCCACCACTCGCGCATAACATGGAATGCCCGATAATAGTAGCATTTTTGCGGGCATTAGTCAAGTGCTTTTTTGGATAAACACAGGGCGCAGGAAAAATTCCCGCGCCCCGTAATTATGTTTTAATTTACTTGTTAAAACTGTCCTTCAAAGCGACGGAGCGGTTAAAGACAAGATGCTCCTTTGAGCTGTCGCGATTGTCGACGCAGAAATATCCCTTGCGCATGAACTGATAAGAATGCGGAAACTCTGCGTTCTCAAGACTCTTTTCGACCTTGCAGCCCTTCAAAATTTGCAGCGAATCGGGATTCAGACAAGTTAGGAAGTCCTTGTCACCGCCGTCGGGATCGGGGTCGGAAAACAGGTTGTCGTAAATCCGCACTTCCGCGCCGACAGCAGTATTTGCGTCTACCCAATGAATAGTGGACTTGACCTTACGCCCGTCCTTAGGGTCGCCGCCGGACGAGTCGGGGTCATATTCGGCGAGAACTTCGACAACGCTGCCGTTTTCGTCCTTGACACAGCCCGTGCATTTGGCGACATAAGCGCCCTTAATGCGCACCTCGTTGCCGGGGAAGAGACGGAAATACTTGGGCGCGGGAACCTCCATAAAGTCCTCCGCCTCAATGTAAAGGTTTCTTGAGAAGCTTACCTCGCGCTCACCGTCCTCGGGGCGGTTGGGGTTATTCTCGACCATAAAGATTTCGCTCTTGCCCTCGGGAT
>JASDTK010000254.1:0-1966 GCA_041891555.1 Oscillospiraceae bacterium | reverse complement strand
TTTATATCTTTAAAGCATAAAAACCAAATATAAGCTTCAAAGGCGTCAGTTTCGGCCCGTGTTCAGGCCGATAGAAACTGGCGCCTTTTTTCATTTCTATAATAAATATGAGGAGGACTCCAACGAAACCTATTGATGAAAAAAAGAGAAACAGATGCTTTGCTGAGATGGCAATTGCCCTGAAGCAGGAGTGGCTGAAGACAATGTCGTCTGAGGCCGGTCTGCTGACTGTCTTGCTGGAGGGCCTTCCACTCTGTAAGATAAACGGTAGAGGTAGAGGTAGCGCACGGTATCGAAAAAACTAATTCATCAGAAATCAGTTTCCAAATGCTGCCTGCCTCAGTTAATAGAGGCCTATTCTACCATTCCCAACAGCTATAAAGACTATGGGAAATCTTTTCGGATGCTTCCTGCAGTACCGGCAAATATTTCAGCAGCTCTTGAGGATCCTCGATACCGATAAAACCACTGAAAGAAAGCGCTGCGATAATCGTTCCCTCATGATCGCGAATGGGTACCGCAATACAGCAGCCATTTTCTGCGGACTCTTTGTTGTCAAAAGCATACCCTTGCTTTGTAGTTGCCCTCAAGGCCTGCCAGAATTCCTCCGGGTCGGTAATCGTGTGTTTTGTCAAAGGCTTCATTTCACATGAGCTAATAATCTGCTCCACCAAATTGATTGGCAATTCCGAGAGCAGAATTTTACCGCCTGCGCAGGCATAAAAGGGCAAGTTTGAAAAGAGCGGCGGAATATAGTCAACAAGACTGTTTGTCCTCGACTGCTGGAGTATTGTACAGTGAACACCCTCGCGTACCATCAGATTCATCGCCTGACCATATTTTGCGGTATACTGCTCCATAACGAACTGAGCCACATCACGCAAAGCAAGATAGAAATTGTTTTTTTCAGTTACAAAGCTAATCTTCTGTCCCGTTATGTAACGCTCATCATTAAGTTGGAACACCCAACCCGATTTTTCAAGCGTTTTTAATATACGGAATGTGGTTGACGGGTTTAAGCCGCAGGTTTTAGCAATTTCATTGACGCCGAGACGCTCGCGTTTGGTTCGCAGGAGATCGAGCACTGTCAAGGCGCGCTCGACCATTTTGATTGTTTCAGCATTCTGCAGGTTATCTTCTTCCAAGTTACGTCAATCCTTTCAAGCACTTCAGTTTTTTATATACATCCAGCTGAAGTGATACCATATCAGCTGCCGAATTAGTAGTTGGAATACTTATTACAATTTTATATGCCGATAAATGATTTCTGATAATTAATATACTGTTATAGCAGAAATTTGTCAATAACAAGATTGCGATTCCGCCAGAATAGCCCTGTGTGTGCTGTTTTCAAGCGCAATCTATACTCATTTTCTACGAGCATTTGCTGCTATAAATCTCATATTTATAACATATCCCAATTTTACCTGTTGTGAATTTACACAATGTACAAATATAACCTTATCGAATAATTGCTTCTTGCAATTTGTATGCTATCGAGTTATTATCAAATCGGAACAGCTATTCCGAAAAAATGATTGCGAACAAAAAGGAGACATTTTCATGCCTAGAGAAAAACTTAATGGAATCTACATACCAATGGTTACCCCTTTCAATGCTGACGAATCAATTAACTTCGGCGGCATCAAAGAATGCACAGACTTTCTTGTTAAGAATGGCGTTACCGGTGTAATCCCCTCCGGCAGTACAGGTGAAATGGTAGCTCTTACCAAAGAAGAGCAGATTGCTGTGAACCGCGAGACCGTCAAGGCCGCGGCCGGAAGAATTAAGGTCGTCGCGTCTACCGGTGCATACCGCACCAAAGATGTTGTTGAAATGTCAGTTGCAGCGCAAGCCGACGGTGCGGACGGAATAATGGCTGTCACACCCTGGTATATGGCTCCGAATGAGAACGAGCTTTTAAAGCATTATGAAACCATTCGCAAGGCCATAAGCATTCCCATAA
>JASDTK010000253.1:0-12199 GCA_041891555.1 Oscillospiraceae bacterium | reverse complement strand
TACCATAATTCACAGACCATCAACGGCTGAGACCTTGGCCCCGCGGACACGGCGCAGGCCGTGCCGAGGGTACTCATCCCGCAATCGGAGGAAATCAAAAAATGGTTTTAATGAACAATGTTTCGATGGTCTATGAAAACAGCGGCACAGTTGCCGCCAATGGATTGGATTTTGAAATCAACGAAGGTGAGTTTGTCTTTTTGGTTGGACCCTCCGGCTCGGGAAAAACGACAATCATAAAGCTTCTTACCGGAGAAATAACTGCTACGGACGGAGAGGTTTATGTGAACAATTTTGATCTCCGTACGATCAAAGCGCGGAAGCTGCCTTTGCTGCGCCGCACGCTCGGGGTTATTTTTCAGGATTTCAGGCTCATCGAAGACAAATCGGTCTATGAAAACGTTGCGTTTGCAATGCGGGTTGTCGGAGCGAGCAACAAGGAAATCGCAAAGCGCGTGCCCTATGTGCTTGAGCTTGTCGGACTGGAGGGACGTGAGAAGCGCCTTCCTCAGGAGCTTTCTGGCGGTGAGCAGCAGCGTGTCGCGATTGCTCGGGCGCTTGTAAACAGCCCGAGCCTAATTATTGCGGACGAGCCTACCGGAAACCTGGATCCCGTAAAAAGCCTTGAGCTTATGCTTTTGCTTGAAAAAATAAATGAGCTGGGAACCACGGTTCTCGTTGTGACACATGAGAAAGAGCTGGTCAACTCTTTTTCCAAGCGTGTTATCGCATTAGACCAGGGCTCGATAATCAGCGACGGAATGGATGGGTATTACAGCTATGGGATTCATGAATAAACTTGGTTATCTTTTTAAAGAGGGTTTCAGAAGCATCGCGATTCACGGCTTCATGTCCTTCGCATCAGTAACGATTATTTTGGCCTGTCTGGTCATAATGGGCAGCTTTTCACTCCTTGCCGTCAATATTGACGCGCTCATCAACAAGCTCGAGAGCGAAAATGAAATGCTCGCCTTCGTCGATGAGACCTACACGGAGAATCAGGCAAGGGCACTTGAAAGTGATATCAGGGCAATTCCCAATGTCAGCGATGTAGAGTTCGTAACACGCGAGCAGGCAATGGCTGACTTTGAAAAGGGCTATGAGAACAACTCGCTTTTCAACGAGATAGACGCATCCGTATTCCGTGACAGATATGTGATATACCTTGACGACATCAGCCTCATGGCAGATACTAAAGCGCAGCTCGAGCAGGTCAAGGGTGTCGCAGACGTCAGCGCTCAGCTGGACATTTCAAAGGGCTTTGTTACTACAAGGAATATCGTTGGGGCGGTTTCTCTTGTGCTTATAGTTATTCTGTTCGTCGTGTCCGTTTTTATCATGTCAAACACAATAAAGCTCACCACCTTCGGAAGAAGGGAAGAGATTGCAATTATGAAGATGGTCGGCGCAACGAACAGCTTCATACGAACACCGTTTATCATCGAAGGCCTGACGCTGGGGGTTATCGGCTCGGGACTTGCGCTCCTTATTGAATGGGGCATATATACATTGATAACAGACAAAATCATGACGAGTATTGCAGGTACATATGTGAGCGTCCTCTCGTTTAACACGCTGGCGCTTCCTCTTGCCCTTGTATATCTGGGCGTGGGGGTTGTGGTCGGTGCTTTCGGAGGAACCATCGCAATCCGCAATTACCTGAAGGTTTGATTTTTTGCTTCGATTACCGGAGCTTTTGCTACGCAGACAAAACTTCGCTGTCTTGCGGTCGAAGGATTATGCAAAGCGCACTCTGCGCGGGAGGTATTAATGCAGAAAAGCAAAAAAAAGTTTGTTTCAGCCGTATGTATAGTTCTTGCGCTGATTTTTATTGTGACTCTGGTTCTGGGTGCTTTCAGCAGCGCGTGGGCGGTATCTCAATCGGAAATCAACGCTCTTAAGAATCAGCAGACGGCCATCCAGCAGCAGAAAAAGGCAATTCAGACAAAGATATCCGATCTTCAGGGTAAGCAGAATTCGGCTATCGATCAGAAAGAGGCTCTCGATGAGCAAAACGAGCTTGCCCGCCAGGAGATAGAGCTGATTTCGGAGCAGATTGATTTATATACCGGAATGGTTGAGGAAAAGGCCAAGGAGCTTGAAGAGGCCGAACAGGACGAGGCCAATCAGAAGGATGCTCTCCGCGTCAGAATGAGGGCGATGGAGGAATCGGGAAGTCTTACATATTATTCGATCCTGTTCAATGCAAGCAGCTTTACCGACCTGCTCGCGAGGATAAGCGATATATCCTCCATAATGCAGTACGACAAGGCTCTTGAAGATAAATATGTAGCAGCCACGCAAAAAGTTGCGGAAGTAAAGGCTGAGTACGAAGAAACGCTGAAAGAACAGCAGGACAAGAAAACAGAGCTCGAGGCCAGAAAAGCTGAGCTTGAACAGCAGATAGCAGACGCAGAAGCCGTTATAGCCAACCTCGAAAAGGATATAGAAAAGTACAAAACCGAATACGCGGCAAATGACAGTCAGGAAGCCGCAATTCGCAGTCAGATAGACAAAAAGGTTGCCGAACTCCAAAAGCAGCAGGCAGCCAGAAAGGCCGGGCAGAAGGTAGTTTCCGGCTCAGGCACGCTGACATGGCCGGTAGTCGGAACATCGACTGCCAGTGTTACCTCAGGCTTCGGATACAGGATACACCCGATATTCGGCGACAAGCGCTTCCACAGTGGTGTTGACATTTCCGCAAATTCAGGTACGACTATCATGGCCGCGGACGCAGGAACCGTTGTTTCAGCAGTTTACAGCAGTTCTTACGGCAACTATGTCGTTATCAGCCACGGCAACGGTATGGTGACGCTCTACGCTCATATGAGCTCAATGGCGGTTTCCTCGGGACAGACAGTTACCAAAGGTCAGACCATAGGCTATGTCGGCTCGACAGGCTGGTCAACAGGACCGCACTGCCATTTTGAAATAAAAGTGAACGGACAGCTGGTAGACCCGTTGAGCTATTTCTAAAAAATCGGCTCAATGTGAATCGCCGGGCAGCGCATATAGGCTGCCCGGCTAATTTCAGCTTTTACGTCTATTATATCTTATTAATCAGGCATAATATATTAACCCTGCTGCATGGATGCTGTTTGGAGGAGCTTATGAAAAGGCGTTTCAGTTTACTGACTCTTATAATTGCCTGCGTATTGACGGCGACACTTGCATTTGGTTGCGTATTCGGAGTTTTTCTCCTTAAATACGGCGGAACTGAAAGTTTTCCTTACGCGACAAAGTTTGCCGCCGTGTATAACGCTGTCAAAAACAACTATGTCGGCGACGCGGACATGGAGAAGGTATCGGACGCGGCCTACAGCGCTATGATAGACTCAATCGACGACCGCTGGAGCTATTATATGAATCCGGAGCAGTATGAAGCATACAAGCTGTATCAGAAAAATAGCTACACAGGCATCGGCGTGACCATAGTCAAGGACGAACAAAGCGGGCTCTACCGTATCGCGACAGTTCTCGAGGACTCTCCGGCGAGCAGGGCGGGAGTAAATATCGATGATATCATGTGCGCGATAGACGGAGAGGATTTGACCGGTAAGACTTCGAGCGAAGTCAAGGACCTCATCGCTTCCAAGAAAGGAAAATCCTTTGAACTGACTCTCAGAGTGCAAGGCGGCACCAAAAAAACGCTTACAATCGGCACCGAGGTCATCCACTCAGATCCCGTTAAATATGAGATGCTCGACGACGATATAGGTTATATCAGAATCAAGAACTTCGAAATTGATTCCGGTGAAGAAACTGTAAAGGCCGTTGATGATTTGGTCGAGCAGGGAGCCAAGGGTATTGTTTTCGACGTGCGCAACAATCCCGGCGGACTACTAAGCGAACTATTAAAAGCCCTTGACCACATTCTGCCCGAAGGCGACCTCTTTGTTTCTGCAAATAAAGCGGGGGAAGAAAAGGTTGAAACCTCCGACGCAAACTGCGTAAAGCTTCCGATGACGGTTTTAATTGACGAGAACAGCTACAGTGCTGCGGAATTCTTTGCGGCGGCGCTTTCGGAATACAACTGGGCGAAGCTTGTAGGAACGCACACGACAGGTAAGGCCCGCTCACAGGTCAATATCGAACTGACGGACGGCAGCGCAGTCCATCTGTCGACGAACAGCTATCTTACGCCAAAGAGGGTTGACCTTGCCAAAACGGGCGGACTTGCGCCCGATGTTTCCGTTTCAATCAGCTCTGAGGACGAAGACAAGCTCGTTTCAGGACTGCTTAAGCACGACGAAGACACGCAGCTGAAAGCGGCCCTTGAAGAAATAAAAGCTCTCATCGACAAATGATTGCATCTTTATCTGCTTGACACGCAGTTATTTTCTATCTATAATACGTTAATATGATGTCATTCTATATTAAAATGTATAGTTCAGCCATTATTATAAGTTGAAGGGACGGATACTATGGCCATCGAAGCAAAATACAAAATGAGTCAGGAGCGTTTAAACGAAATTAAGGCTGAGCTCCATTATCTCGAAACCGTCAGGGAAAAAGAGGTCTCCGAACTTATCAAAGAAGCGCGTTCCTTCGGCGACCTTTCTGAAAACAGCGAATATGACGAGGCGAAAACAGAGCAGGGCAAGCTCTATTCAAAAATCGCAGAGCTTCGGAACCTCCTTGAAAATGCCGAGGTCATCGAAACACGTGAGGTCACAAACGCCATATCTCTCGGCAGCAGGATAAAGGTAGAATGCTTAAATGACGGCGGAATCGAGGAATATCAGGTTGTCGGTTCTCAGGAAGCAAATCCCATGCAGGGCCGCATATCGGACGATTCGCCTTTTGGACGCAGTCTTCTGGGCCGTGGCGCGGGCGAGACTGTTTCGTTTGTCGCTCCCGTCGGCGAAATGCAATTTAAGATAATATCCATCGAAAACTGATATATACAAAATCCGTCCGATTGATTTTCATCCTGTGAGGGATGAGCTATACTGCGGCGGACCTCCCGTGAGCGGGAGGAACTTTTTATACCGTCTGCTCATAACGAGCGAAAAGCATTTGGGAGGAACGTCAATGAGTCAGGAAATTATGCCGGAGGAAGCCCAGGATATATCGGAAATCCTTCAGATCCGCCGCGATAAGCTGTCAAAGCTCCGCGAGGAGAAGAGGGATCCCTTCACCGTTACAAAGTACAAAAGAACGGCGTACAGTGAGGAAATAAAGAATAACTTTGAAGCCTGGGAAGAGAAGGATGTTTCCATGGCGGGACGCCTCATGTCCAAACGTGATATGGGCAAGGCCTTTTTTGCAGACATACAGGACGATAAGGGCAGGCTTCAACTTTACGTCCGTGTAGACGATTTGGGTGAGGATGCTTTCAGTGAGTTCAAAAAATGGGACATTGGCGATATTATCGGAATCGAAGGCTTTGTTTTCCGCACTCGCAAGGGCGAAATTTCCGTCCACTGCAAAAAGGTAGCGCTGCTTTCAAAGTCTCTGCTGCCTTTGCCGGAAAAATTCCACGGGCTAACAGACCTTGAAACACGCTACCGTCAGCGCTATGTTGACTTAATTGTCAATCCGGAGGTTCGCCGTAACTTCGAGGTACGCAGTCTCTTTATTCGCCACGTCCGCAGATTCCTTGACGACCGCGGTTATATGGAGGTTGAAACGCCGGTCCTGAACACCATCTCCGGCGGTGCTACGGCGCGTCCTTTCATTACGCACCACAACACACTCGATATGGACATGTATCTTCGCATTGCGACAGAACTTCATTTGAAGCGCCTTGTTGTCGGCGGTATTGAGCGCGTCTACGAAATAGGCCGAATTTTCCGTAACGAAGGCATGGATACAAAGCATAATCCCGAATTTACGACGGTGGAGCTATACGAGGCCTATGCAGATTTCAATGACATGATGGACCTTTTTGAAGCGCTGCTGTCATCCGCTGCGATGAACATTCTGGGCACATACGATGTCACTTGGCAGGGCGAGCAGGTTTCGCTTGCTCCGGGCTGGGAGCGCCTTTCCATGGCGGAAGCGGTAAAGAAGCACCTCGGAGTCGATTTTATGCCCGTAAGCTCCGATGAGGAAGCGGTCGCACTTGCAAAGTCCGTAGGAGTTGAGATTCCAAAGGAAAAGGAAAAAACATGGGGCAACGCCCTTTACGAATGCTTTGACCAGAAGGTCGAAGAAAAGCTTATCCAGCCGACCTTCATAACCCTTCACCCCGTCGACGTTTCGCCGCTTGCAAAGCGCAGCCCGCTTGACCCGAGACTTACAGAACGTTTCGAGCTTTTTGTCTGCCACAGCGAGATGGGCAACGCCTTCTCAGAGCTTAATGACCCGATTGACCAGAAACAGCGTTTCCAGAAGCAGGTCGAGCTTCGCCGAAAGGGCGACGCAGAAGCGGGCATGATGGACGAGGATTATATCACGGCTCTTGAATACGGTATGCCTCCAACGGGCGGTCTCGGTATCTGTATCGACCGCTGTGTCATGCTGCTGACCGGCGTTGACTCAATAAGAGAGGTTATTCTGTTCCCGACAATGAAACCCGTAGACGCGCAATAAAAAAACAGGCTGTGGCAGGGCTGAAAACGCCTTGCCGCAGCCTTGCCATGTAAAAAGGTGAGGACTGAGTGGAGCACATTACATCGAGAAAAAACCGAATAATTGTTCATCTGAAGGAGCTGTCGCAGGACGGGGCGTATCGCAGAAAAAACGGAGAATTCGTCTGTGACGGCGAAAAGATGCTCAAGGAGGCGCTTAGCTTTGGCGCGGAAGTGACCTGTATTCTTTGGGGAAACGACGCGGCGTTCAAGGTTTCGGAGAGCATTCCGCAGTTTTTCTGTCCGCCGGGCCTCATGCAGCATGTTTCACCGCTCAAAAACTCCGCGGGGCCGGTTTTCAGCGTGAGAATGCCGCCCGCAAAAGCGGATGACGAAAAAGTGTCAACTGCAATTGTGCTTGAAAACGTTCAGGATCCCGGTAATGTCGGTACGGTCATAAGAACTGCGGACGCGATGGGGACGGATATTGTGATACTAATCGGAGACTGTGCCGATTTGTATAACCCCAAGACTGTACGCGCGACAATGGGCGGCATTTTCCGTCAGAAGGTTTTTGAAACGGATATAGACGGGCTTATAGATTATGTAAACCGAAATGACCTTAAACTCTATGGCGCCGCACTTAGTGAAAATGCCGAGGATATCCGAAATATCGATTTAAAAGGTACCGCCGTTGCAATCGGGAGCGAGGGTAGGGGACTAACGGAGCAGCTGCTGATGGGCTGTAAGGCGCAGCTTATCATCCCGATGTGTCCAGATTGCGAGTCTCTTAACGCCGCTGTTGCGGCTTCGATAGTTATGTGGGAAATGCATAGATAAAGGGGAAGTATATTTGTCGACACTTAAATACTGGGTGTGGCTTTCCACTCTGACGGGTCTCAGACCCAAAAGGCGGTTTGAGCTTCTTGATACCTTTGGCGACCCCGAAAAAGTGTATTTTGCGGAAGAGAGACTTTTGAGAGAAAAGCTGAATCTTTCAGACGCCGAGCTGCGTCCCTTTGCGGAGCGAAGCCTTGCGCGGACTGAGAGCATCCTTGAAAAGTGTCAGGCTGAGGGAATATACATAGTTAGCTTTCAGGACGCTGTTTATCCGACGAGACTTAAGAACATATATGACCCACCGGTCGTCCTATATGTAAAGGGCAGGCTCCCCGTAATCGACGAAGAGGCGGCAATAGGAGTCGTCGGAACGAGAAAGGCTACGCCCTACGGTATAAAAATGGCGCGAAAGCTCGGCTATGAGATAGTTAAATGCGGTGGGCTTGTCGTCACTGGCCTTGCCGAGGGAGTTGACAGTGCCGCTGCGGAGGGCGCGCTGCGCGCGGGAGGAGCAGTTATCGGAGTTTTGGGCTGCGCAATAGACGATATTTTCCCCAAGTGGAACGACGTGCTTTACTGTGATGTAGCGCTCTCGGGTGCGCTGGTCAGCGAATATCCTCCCGGAGAACCCTTGAGCAGAAAAAATTTCCCCGAAAGAAACCGCATAATCAGCGGACTTTCGCTCGGAGTTGCCGTAATCGAAGCGCCGGCAAAAAGCGGGGCGCTCATAACCGCCTCGCTCGCGCTTGAACAGGGCAGAGAGGTCTTTGCCGTTCCAGGAAATGCGGACGCAGTGAATTGCGCAGGCTCAAACGAACTCATACGAGACGGCGCTCAGCTCGTATCGGCGGGCTGGGATATTATGTCGGATTTCGCGCCGCAGTTTGGCGGAAAACTATCAATGCCCGACCCGCAGAAAACAGCCGTTCTGGCTCATGAGGAGCCGACAGAGCCCGTTTTCTATGAGGCAAAGCGAGGAGAAGCAGCTCCCCAAAACGTACCCGAAACGGGCAGAGGCTTTGCAAAACTGAGGGTCAGGACTGACAGAAAAAAGGTTGACAACCCTATAAAGCGGGAATATATTGATTTGCGAGAACAGCTTTCCGGACTTTCCGAGCGTCAGCTGAAGATAGTTTCCGTTATGAACGGCAAGTCGGTGCACATCGACGACATAATAGAAAAGACGGAACTGACAGCGCCCGAAGTGCTTTCCGAGCTTACGTTGCTGCAGATAAAGGGCTTTGTGTCTCAGGAGAACGGAAAGCGATTTACTTTGAATATTGAAAAGCGCTGAACAGGACAAGCGCTTATAATAACTACGAATTGAGGTCATTTATGGCACAAACTAGGACGGATCTGGTCATAGTCGAATCGCCGGCTAAAGCGCGGACGATTGAGAAATACCTTGGCCCTAATTATCATGTCGTTGCCTCCATGGGACATCTTCGGGACCTCCCGAAGAGCACCATGGGCGTTGATATAGAAAACGGTTTTGAACCCGATTATCAGCCTGTGGCCGCAAGGAAGGACGTTATCGACGACCTGAAAAAGAAGTCCAAAACAGCTGAAGTAGTCTATCTCGCAACCGACCCTGACCGTGAGGGTGAGGCGATATCCTGGCATCTGAAGGAGCTTCTTGAGCTGCCGGACGATAAGGCAAAGCGCGTGACTTTTAACGAAATCACTAAAAAGGTCGTCAGTGAGAGCATTGCAGCTCCGCGCGAAATTGACCAGGACCTTGTCGACGCTCAGCAGGCTAGACGCATACTTGACCGTATCGTCGGTTATAAGCTCAGCCCCTTGCTCTGGCGCAAGGTGCGCCGCGGGCTTTCGGCAGGACGCGTCCAGTCTGTTGCAACCCGTATGGTCGTGGACAGAGAAAAGGAAATTAGGGACTTTAAAACCGAGGAATACTGGCTTCTGGACGCAACGCTAGACCGCGTTGAGAAAGAGGGCAGCTTTGTCGCTCGCTTCCACGGAACGGAGACCAAGAAGATTGAGCTCCGTTCGGAAGCGGAGGTCGACAAGATAATCAAAAAAATTTCCGAAGACGAATTTTATATAAAATCGGTTAAACGCGGAGAAAAGCAGCGCTCGCCCTCGCCGCCTTTCATAACCTCGACTCTCCAGCAGGAGGCCTCGCGCCGTCTCGGCATGACGCCCAAACGCACGATGTCAATTGCCCAGCAGCTCTATGAAGGCGTGGATATTACGGGTGAAGGAACCGTCGGACTCATAACCTATATGAGAACGGATTCGCTCCGCCTGTCGGACGTTGCGACAAGCGCAGCAAAGACCTTTATTATCGGGCATTACGGGCGGGAATACTATCCCGACAAGACCCGTGTATTCAAGACAAAGGCGGGAGCGCAGGATGCGCATGAAGCCATACGTCCCAGCAGCATCGAGCTTACTCCGGAACTGATAAAAAAGGATCTGACCGCCGATCAGTACAGGCTTTACCGTCTCATCTGGGGACGCTTCACCGCCTGCCAGATGGCGAACGCGGTGTATGACGGTGTAACAATTGACGCAAGCTCAGCGGGCTATATTTTCCGCGCGAATTATTCCGAGCTCAAGTTCGCCGGCTATACAGCGGTATATGAAGAGTCGAAGGACGAGGAACAGACCGAAAGGGAAAAACCTCTGCCGGATCTGCGAGAGGGCGAGAAGGTCAAGCTCACAAAGACCGATAAGGAACAGCAGTTCACCCAGCCGCCCTCCCGATACACCGAGGCTACGCTTATACGCGCGATGGAGGAAAAGGGCATAGGCCGCCCGAGTACCTACGCGCCGACGATAAGCACCATTACGGCCCGCGAGTATGTCGTTAAGGAAGGAAAATATCTTCGCCCGACGGTACTCGGCGAAGTCGTGACCGATCTGATGGAGTCTCGTTTCCCCGATATCGTAGACCTTAAGTTCACTGCGCGCATGGAGGAGACGCTGGACAACATCGAAGAAGGCAAGCGCGTCTGGAAGGATGTCCTGTCCGAATTTTATGGTGATTTCGACAGTGAGCTCAAGGACGCCGAAACGGCGCTTGATGGACAGCACATTAAGATACCCGACGAGGAGTCGGACGAAATCTGCGATAAGTGCGGGCGTAAAATGGTTGTAAAAACCGGGCGTTTCGGACGTTTTCTGGCCTGCCCGGGCTACCCCGAATGCGACTTCACAAAGCCGATTGTCATTGAAATGCCGGGAAAATGCCCGAAATGCGGCGGGCGTATTCTGAAACGTACTTCCAAGAAGGGCTATGCGTACTATGCCTGCGAGCATGTCGCCGAAAAAACCTGCGACTTCATGTCATGGGACGTTCCTGTTAAGGAGACTTGCCCGGAATGCGGCAAAACCCTGTTCAAGCTTTCCGGCAAGGGCAAGAAAACGCCCTTCTGCATAAACGAAGCCTGCCCGAGCTTCCTGCCCGAGGATAAGCGCGGCTACAAGAAAAAAGCCGCCGCCGAGGGCGCGAGCGAGAAGACGGACGACAAGCCGGCGACTAAAAAAGCGCCCGCAAAGTCCGCCGCAAAAAAGCCAGCCGCCAAAAAACAGGCGGCAAAGAAAACTACAGCGTCAAAAACTGAGGCAAAGAAAGCAACAGCAAAGAAGACGCCCGCGAAAACTGGTGCAAAGGCGAAGTAGGCAGTTCGTCCTAAAATTCAAGCGGAGGACTGAGAATTGGACACGGTTACAGTAATAGGAGCCGGGCTTTCAGGCTGCGAAGCGGCATGGCAGCTTGCCGAAAGGGGAGTACCCGTGCGGCTCATTGAGATGAAGCCGAAAAAAATGACGCCCGCCCACGTTTCGGAAAACTTTGCCGAGCTCGTGTGCTCAAATTCTCTGCGCAGCGACGAGCTCACAAACGCCGTCGGACTTCTGAAAGAGGAACTAAGGCGTCTCGGCTCGCTTATTATGGAGTGCGCCGACGCGACGAGAGTGGCGGCGGGCGGCGCTCTGGCCGTTGACCGTGAGAGCTTTTCCGCTATGATTACCGGGAAAATCAAAAATCACCCGAATATAGAGCTTGTTTCCGAGGAAGCTACAGCCATTTCGAACGGCGAAGTTATAATTGCGACGGGTCCCTTGACAAGCGACGCGATGGCTGAAATAATAGCCGAAAAATGCGGTGATTTTGGCTTTCTGAATTTCTATGACGCTGCGGCTCCGATAGTGACGCTTGAAAGCGTCGATATGGAAAACGCGTTTTACGCATCCAGATATGATAAGGGTACGGCAGATTATGTAAATTGCCCCATGACTAAAGAAGAATATCTCGCCTTCTGGAATGAGCTCTGCGAGGCAAAGCAGGCGCAGATTCACGGCTTTGACGATGCGGGAGTCTTCGAAGGCTGTATGCCGGTTGAGGTTATGGCGCGCAGGGGAGAGGATACTCTTCGTTTTGGACCACTCAAGCCCGTCGGGCTTGTCGATCCGCGAACAGGCAAGGAAAACTATGCGGTAGTTCAGCTCCGTCGCGACAATGCCGTCGGCACAATTTATAACATTGTCGGCTTTCAGACACACCTGACGTTTTCAGAGCAAAAGCGTGTGTTTTCAATGATTCCCGCGCTGAAAAACGCGGAATTTGTCCGTTACGGCGTCATGCACCGCAACACTTACCTGAATTCACCAAAGCTGCTGGACAAATATTACAGGCTGAAAAAGGAGCCGCGCATCAGCTTTGCGGGACAGATAACGGGTGTTGAGGGCTATGTTGAGTCAACAGCGTCAGGTATGTGCGCAGGACTCGAGACAGCGGCCCGCCTGTACGGGGCGCCGCCTCTAGATTTTCCGAGGGAAACTGCAATCGGCGCCTTGGCCTTGTATGTTTCGGACAGCTC
>JASDTK010000252.1:0-1985 GCA_041891555.1 Oscillospiraceae bacterium | reverse complement strand
GCCGTATATAGCGACAGGGTGAATGTTCTCCTTGAAACGCGTCAGCTTTCTGATTTCTTCGTCCGCCTGCTGCGCTAGTTCACGGGTCGGGCACAGAATAAGAATTTGTATGGTGGGCTTTTCCTCGGTCGTGTCGATTCTTTCAATCGCGGGTATGGCAAACGCAAACGTCTTTCCCGTACCTGTTTGCGAGCGGGCTATAACGTCTGCGCCGGCTCGGATAACCGGGATAGCTTCCGACTGAATGGGTGTTGCGGAATCAAATCCCATCAGGGATACTGCTTTTTCAACCTTCGGTGTAAGGCTCATTTCAGAAAATAGTACTTTTGTCATGTAATTCCTCAAATCTTAAAAATAAAAAACGGGGACCGAAATCCTCGTTTTAAAAGCGATACTCTATCAATAATTTATTTTATCACTCATAAAACGCTTTGTCAAATATTCCTGTCCAAATAAACTCATTTCTATGCGCGCTATTGTTAAATAAGCAATTGAAATGGCGAAATTTTGTTTTTCGCCATTTCAACATTAAAGCTTCATTGAATTATCATCTGGTTTACAATTACGCGATCTCTAAATTTTTTATCATACATCTGCCGATCAATTCTAGAAAGAACCTCTGTCTGTGAAATACTTCCGCCGCATTCGAAGATTTCATAGCCCATGCTCAGGCGGACGGTATACGTTGCGGAGTCACGCATGTTAAAGGTTTCAATGTTCTTTTCAATCTCTCCGGCGATGCTTTCAAGCTCTGAGCTATCCTTTACGGGAACTACCGCGACAAATTCATCGCCTCCATAACGTGCGGTGAAGCCGGCTCTTCCTATGCTTTTCTTGAGAATATTTGCGGTTTCGACAAGCGCCTGATCGCCTACCACATGCCCATATGCGTCGTTTATCAGCTTAAAGCTATCTATATCGAACATTATGACGCCTATGCTGCCGGATTTCATGTTATTTCTGAGGCAATCATTAAGATGAATATCAAGGAGTCTGCGATTATAGAGCCCCGTTAGGTGATCCGTATAGAGCTGGTTTTTCTGAATATTGATAAAAATGATGACGAGAGATATTGTGACACCGGGCCATATGAGAGCAAAGCCGAAATGCAGAACCTGAATTATGCTTCCGAGCACAGGCGGGAGTGTAAATACTAACAGAGAAATAAACATGTTTCTTTCCGTCTTTTTCCTGTTTGCAAAGAGATAAACCATCGAATAGATAAAATAGCCATAGGTCACCACAGCCGAAAACCAAAAGAATTCCCCTCTTTGATAATAATTCTGGCTGTCTATATAAAAAAAGATGCCGAAAAAGCAGGTCAGTATTGACAACGCTAAATTGACAACATACGGAACATATAGCAGCACTTTTGCCTTCATTGTTTCGTTTACATCCATACTCAGTTGGTAACGGACGTAGAGGCACCATAGTATAAAAGGAACGAGCTGGAAAGAATAATATAGAAAATTCGAAATAAGGTTTACATAATACATGATCAGACCTGGATGTCCGTCACATATCCACTGCATGGAATCAAAAATCAGAATACAGGCATCAGAAATACACATAAACAGAAACAGCTTCTGATCGGGAAGGTATGCTCCTGTACTGTTGTGCATATTTACGAAAACAACCGTCAGCAGTACAAGTGAAAAAATATTGAGTATTACGTTTCCGTAGTCTGTCATCCGGGACTCACCACCCTAATGCGCGAAATTCACTTCTGCAAACTTCGCTTTTCTTATTTCTCCGACATCTTTTATTCTTATATTTTTGGCTAATTTGTTTATTTTTCAATATATTTAACATTATAATTGAGTTTCTTTCGCCGTGTCAATAGTAGTTAAAGGTACAGGATATAATTTGGAGAAAAATGCCCTCTAAAATTAAATCGTATTATTTAATTCAGAAAAGAATCGCCGTAAAGCAATAGCTTTACGGCGATTCTTAAAATTAAGGTAAGTCTTTTGCGGTTTTAGGCT
>JASDTK010000251.1:0-1997 GCA_041891555.1 Oscillospiraceae bacterium | reverse complement strand
CACTATCACAATCAACAAGAAAAAAAGACACAGATAGTCGAACAGATTATCCGCCCTACAGGCCTTCTGGACCCCGAGGTTTCCGTCCGCCCGTCCGAAGGGCAGATTGACGATCTAATCAGCGAAATCAATATGCGCGTCGAGAAAAATGAGAGAACTCTCGTAACGACACTTACGAAGAAAATGGCGGAGGACTTAACTGCCTATCTCGGCGGCGCGGGTATTAAATGCCGCTATATGCACCACGATATTAACACCATCGAGCGCATGGAGATAATCCGCGACCTGCGGCTCGGAGAATTTGACGCGCTCATCGGCATTAACCTCCTTCGCGAAGGGCTTGACCTGCCGGAGGTTTCCTTAGTCGCGATACTCGACGCGGACAAGGAAGGTTTTTTGAGAAGTGAAACGAGCCTTATCCAGACCACGGGGCGCGCCGCGAGAAATGTCGGCGGTCTTGTCATCATGTATGCGGACAAGATTACTCCGTCGATGCAGGCCGCGATTGATGAAACGAACCGCCGCCGCGTTAAGCAGAACGCTTATAACGAGGTGCACGGCATCGTCCCGAAAACTATAGTCAAATCCGTCCGCAATCTGCTGGAAATTTCCGACGTGACCGATGCAGACGAAAAGGGCGAATCAGGTCTCAAGATGACCCCCTCCGAAAAACGAACTCTAATTGATAAGCTTGAAAAGCAGATGAAGGACGCCGCGAAGATGCTCGAATTCGAATATGCGGCGGAGCTGCGCGACAGATTAATCAAGCTCCGCGGGGAAAAATAAGTCAGTGTACGCTTTGGATTGCGTCTCTGAAAGGAAATGTATAAATGAAACTCATGATCCTTGACGGCAACAGCATAGTCAACCGCACCTTCTACGGGATTCGTATGCTCAATACGCCGGACGGAACCCCGATAAACGGAGTCTATGGCTTTCTAACCGTTCTGCGGAAGCTCATTGAGGAGGAAAAACCGCAGGCTCTCTGCGTTGCCTTTGACCTCAAGGCCCCGACCTTCCGCCATCTGCAGTTCGAGGCCTACAAGGCTCAGCGCAAAGCCATGCCAGAGGAGCTGGCCGTCCAGATACCTATACTCAAGGAGGTGCTGGACTCACTGGGCATAAAGCGGCTGGAGCTTGAGGGCTTCGAGGCTGACGACATCATCGGCACGGTGAGCCGCATCTGCAATGACAAAGGCTGGGAATGCACCATCGTAACGGGTGACAAGGACAGCTTTCAGCTCATTACTGAAACCACCCATGTCAGACACATCAAAAGCCGTATGGGAAAAACCGAGACGACCGAATACACTCCCGAGATGTTTAAAGAGGAATACGGCTTTGAGCCCAAGAGAATAATCGACCTCAAGGCGCTTATGGGCGACTCAAGCGACAATATTCCCGGCGTCAGGGGCGTCGGAGAAAAAACCGCTATGGAGCTTGTCCGCTCCTACGGAACAATTGAAAAAATCTATTCCGAACTGGACTCTCTCGACATCAAAGACTCCGTTAAAGCAAAGCTCGCTGACGGGAAATCCGACGCGGAGATGTCTTTTTACCTCGCAACTATCGACACAAACGTACCCGTTGATTTTTCACCAGAAGGCTGCGCGTTTTCAGGTGACTACAGCGACGGCTACGCGATTTTTAAAAAGCTCGGCTTCAATTCGCTCATCGAAAAATGGGGCGTAACCGAAAAGGCGGGCAATACCGTTTCTGCTAAGCCCTCTTCCCTTCCGATTGTCGATGTAGTTGACGGCAAAACGCTCCAGGAGCTTTCGGATACTATTAGGAGCCCCTACGTTGCTGTTCTTCCTCTCGACGGCGGGCTTGACGCGCTTGAGCTCTGCGACGGAAACGCCGTTTTTATACTGCGTTGGGCAAATCTCGGCGATAAGTACAACAGCTTCTTAAAAGAGCTGTTTTCTCAACAAGTTCACAAGCTTTCCCACAACAACAAGGATTTTATGGGTCGACTCATGTCGGAAAATCTCGAT
>JASDTK010000250.1:6035-12526 GCA_041891555.1 Oscillospiraceae bacterium | reverse complement strand
TACCCGCCGCACTTT
Organism: Oscillospiraceae bacterium; assembly: GCA_041891555.1. Classification (GTDB taxonomy): domain Bacteria; phylum Bacillota; class Clostridia; order Oscillospirales; family Oscillospiraceae; genus UBA2658. Next base: position 12,511 of record JASDTK010000250.1, on the reverse strand, counting down.
GCGGCGGTTATGGAGAGGAGGAATCATTTTCGTCCGTCCAGACCTTCAGCGACTCGTCCGGAGTCCACTGTTCTGTGCGGGTCTGGAGCCAGGAGAGTATCGTAAGCTTGCCGTTATTCTCAGCGAGCTTCACATTCAGGGAGAGGCCTTCGCGTATCGGAACGGAGAAGGAATACTGTCCGTTTTCTTCGGTATATATAGTGTTTTCTCCTACTTTATCGGGAGTGTTGCCGTTTTTGATGCTCTCCTTCAGCGCTGCCGCAGTTTCAATTGCGCGGCAATCGGCGGAATAATAATCCTGCACGTCAGACGCAAGCTTATCGGCAAGTAAGCTGTCCCTGCTTGCGGAGGAAAGTGTGGTGAGAGCCGAAACAGTAAGGCAGAGTATGGAAAAAATGAGCGCGAGCAGAGCGCCTCCCGCGCCGAAGCAGCGCCCTCTGTTCATGGCAAAGCCTCCGTTGAAGCTTTAGCCGTCAGCGCGAAAAGCTCCCCGTTTATATCTGACACGGAGATACTCGCAGTTTCGATTTCATCGTCGACGGAGGTTTCGACGGTCACTATATATTCGGCGCTCTCTTTATCCGTCGGAAGCCAGTCGCCGCCGTAATACAGGTCGGGGTCTTCGCCCGCTTTATAGAACTCCGCGGCGTTCTGGGCGGCGATGACAGCATGGCTGAGCCTGTCGCTTTCATTTTCAAGCCTGCGCGCAGCAGCAAAAATCCGTAGATCCATGGCCGCGAAAAACGCACACAGACCGATGGCTATGATAAGCTCGAGCAAAGTGAGCGCCACGCCAAAACCGATATACTTTTTCATGTCTCACCTCCGCTCCTTAAAAAGAAATATAAAACCCTTGTTTTACCGTCCGAGCCTGTGATGATAGCTTGAATCAGACCCGTTTTCGTTTCGAAAAAAGCTATTTGGCCCAGAGAGACCAGCTGTGTTCCGTCCTCGCAGGAAAAAACTGCGCCCTTTTCGCAGAACAGCTCATAAAGCTGATCATCATAACCGTAGATGATGTCGGTATATATAAGTCCCTCCAGAGAACACTCGATGTAAAGCGCACTCGCCCCGCCAAAATTGCCTGTATAAACAGCGCCGACCCCGTCACTTTCATGCAGCTTTTCGGCGATAAAGGCAGGGACTGTACGGTCTTCAAAGGAATGTCCGGAAATGGAGCACAAATTGCTTTGGGCTTTTACTCCGAGGAGAAGCGTTGCAGCAGCCGAGGCTATAAAAAGTAGGTACAGCAATAGAACCAAGGTCACAGAAAGGAGTGCGAGACTTGATCTGGTCATGGCAATGTACCACGCCTTACCACCGCAATTTCCGGCATCAGAGATGGTGCCACTGCGATATAGTGCACGGCGTATAACGTTTCATTTATTCCGGGAGGATAATGCTCTTCCAGGTAGGCATAGCTTTCCGGATAAGTCCCCTCAAGCGAGTAGCAGCAGAGTGCCGCCCGACGGACGGCTTCCGCCGCCGCCTGTGTCCCGTATGAGAGAACTGAACTGCGGGTACGCGCAAGTCCTGTCAGTACGAGCGCAAGCGTCACGGCAAATATAGCGAGCATGCAGATGATTCCGCGAAAAGCGGAGGACAGAGATGACGGCAAACGACGGATTTTCATTCCTTATAGCTCCTTTCCGCGTGTCAACTAAGTGAGTACAGTATTCCTATCATAGGGAGCATGACTGAAAGTAGAGTCAGTCCGACGATGATGCAAACGGCAATAAGCATCGCGGGACCAAGCCGACTTACCCTTGTATCTAGCTCAAGAGCGGCCTTTTCTCCCGAGCTTTTGGCTATCTCCTTCATGACTTCGACATAGTTGCCTGTGATGATGGACAAAGATATAAGCCGGCTTTCGCTTCCGGAAAAAATTCGGGACTTGGTCAGACAGTCTTCAAAGCTTTCTCCGCACCCGATATGCTCCCGGCAGTTTTTAACCCTGCGGCGCATATTGGCCGAACTGCGGCAGACGTCCTCCGCAAGCTCGAGCGCCCGAACGGGTTCAAGCCCCAGAGAGACTGCGACCGACATCGCTGAGGCGAGCTTCGCGGATGATACCTGCCCAAGAACTCCTTTGCCACCAAACCGGGCATCGAAGCCTCTCGACACCGTTCTGCGCGCCGGAGGTATTAAATACACCGCAATACCAACGACAAGAAAAATGGCAAGAGCCGCAAGAACAACTGCCTGCGCGGCTGTAAGCCATCTCCCCGCATAAAGGAGCGAGACTGCCAGTCCGCTCATCCGGGCTCCGAGCTGAGCGTATATTTCGTTAAAAACAGGCAATACCTGTGTGACGAGGACAATTACAACCGCAGTCATCACGGCAAACAGCAGCAAGGGATAGGTGACCGAGTTGTGAAGACCGTTTGATAGGCTTGCCTTTTTTTTATAGTATATAGAGAGGTTTAAGAGAGCCTCGTCGAGCTTTCCGGTATCTTCACCGAGCCGTACGGTTTCCGTGAAATATTGCGGGAAGAGACCCGAAGCCACAAGCCTATCGGAAAGCGGCAGATCACAGTCCGTACAGCCGCAGAAAAAGTCTGTCAACGCTTTAGATTCTTTGCTGTGTTGTCCTTTGCAAAGCATCTCAAGCCCTTCACTGATTTCTACACCTGCACTAATTAGCAGCCGCGCTTCAAGACAAAAATCCGCAAGCCTTTTGGGTGAAAGTGTTTTCATTTGCTGTGCCTCCTTTTCAATAGAGATACTTTGCCGTGTAGTTTTTACCGTTGCCGATATATTTTATAATCGCGGCGGAGGATTTTCCCGTGGAAGCAAAGGTGGGGTCCATGAGTTTCCACTCCTTGCCGTTGAAATAAATAACAGAATTCATCCAACCCTTTTCAGGACTGTATACCGATATCCATGCGTGATAAACGCTCCCGGTATAGCCAAAGACCATTTTGGTCGGGATTCCCTGTGAGCGCAGCATCGCCGTCATCACGGCAGCATAGTCGAAGCAGATTCCGGACTTTTTATCCATGTCGGCTTCGAGATCGGGAATATATCCGCTCTGCACAGTCTTTGCAAGCGTATAGTCATAGGTGAAATTTCCAATGACATATTCGTAGACGGCCTTAATTTTTCTAAGCACCGTCGTTTTTCCGGCACAAAGTTCGGCGGCCTTTGTTACGACCTTGCTGGAGTTCGAGTAGTTCACATATTTATTTGAGATAAGAAAGGGCGCGAATTCATCCTTCAAAGATACCGTCAGGCGAAAGGAGAATATAGTTGCATAGCTATTACCGGAAATATTCTCGAAAACGGAGATTTTATAACTGCCGTTTCCGTCGGTAAGCGGATAGACATCCCAGCTGCCTGTCAGTGACTGGTCGTAAGTGTAGGTGACGCCGCTTACCCCCGTGAGCTGAGTTTTTACCTTCTGATTCGTGCCCGAGTATTTTAGCATGATATAGCCGTCCGCATTATTTGAGTAGTCGAGGATAACCGTTTGGCTTGTTTCTGTCTTTATTCCGGACGCTTCCGCAGCTTTGAACGCGCTTTCGGTGGTACCCGGGTCAAGAGGAATATTTTCAGAGCTGATATCGGACGGGCTATTGACCGTACCCGAGCAGGCGGCAAAAAGGGAGAGGACAAGTGCCAGTATCAATGCGGCAAGCGGCAGGACTTTTATATTCTTCAAACTTTTTCCACCCTCCCTCTGCACAGAAACTATTCCATCTTATGTGGATAGCGTGAGCCTGTGAAAGGACTTCCGCGATAAAGCGCGCAGCTTTGCTGTGTTACGGCAGGATACTTCCAAATAAACCGACTTTCCCCTCTCACGAAAGAACAAGTTTCACACAAGAGCTCTCTTATACTTATATTGCGGCGGATTATGCCGTAATAAGCATCAGAAGGGGGCGGCCTATGGGCGAAAAAAAAGCTATACAGGTATCCATGCTCGGCGGCTGCAGTCTGACTTACAACGGCAAAACAATAGACGGAAAAAACATTCGCTCAAAGCGTATATGGACACTTTTGGAATATCTGATTACTTACCGTTTCAGATGCGTTCCTCAAGATGAGCTTATCGATCTTTTGTATCAGGAGGAAAAAAGCGGACTTCCGTCGGGCGCACTTAAAACTCTTGTCCACCGAGCGCGGGAGGCACTGACGGCTCTGGACATGGTGGAAGGAAAGGATATAATCCTCAAATGCGCCGGCGGATACAGATGGAATTCGGACTTGCCCATGGAACTCGACACCGAACGCTTTGAAAACCTTTTGAGAGAGGCTTCGCTTTGCACGGAGGATATGCAAAGGCTCCGACTGAGGCTAGCGGCGCTTGAGCTGTATAAAGGAGATTATTTGCCCGACGCTGCGGCGGACATTTGGGCAATGTCCATCAATACATATTTTCATTACCGGTACATGAGCGCCGTAAACGAGGTGCTTGAGACGCTTGTCGGGCGTGGAAGCTTCGATGAAGTGGTTGGGTTGGTTGAAAAGGCGATTGCAATCGATCCCTATGTTGAGTCTCTCTACTACAATCTCATTCTTGCGCTTATGAATACGAACAGGGTTCAGGCAGCCCGAGAACAGTATGAAAGAATGAAAAGGCTTTTTTACGGCGAGTTCGGGATCGCACCGTCAAGGGAACTTCAGGCGCTTTATAAAAAACTCGTCAAATCGGAAAACGGCGTCGAAAAGGACATGAGAGTCGTAAGCGCGGAGCTCTGCAAAAGCAAAACGGAGAGCGGAGCGTTTTTTTGTGAATACGAGATATTTCAGGACGTTTTCAGAAGAGAGCTCTCAGCGGCCAGGAGGGGGGCAAGACCGATTCATATCTGCCTTATCAACGCCGACGGGAAAGAGGGACAAGCGCTTTCGCCTCAAAAACAGGATACCGTTATGCGACGGCTCTGCTCCTGCATAAGAAAAAACCTTCGCGAAGGCGATATCTTCTCGCGCTACAGCGTCTCGCAGTTCATATTGCTGCTGCCTCTCGCGAGCTATAAGGATAGCGAAAAAGTGCTGGAGCGGGTCATTAAAAAATATCGACACGATAACCCTCATTCTCCTGCGGAAGTGAACTGCTCACTGCAGACGATAGAGCCTATCAGAGAAAAATAATGCAGGTACATAAGCCGCTGTTATTCGCAAAGGCTTGTGTTCCTGTCCGTATTAAGATTTACGCCTTGCAGAAAAACCATCTACATTTAAGTAAAATTTCGCAAATTATCAAAAATATTTATTATTGCTTTCTATAAATTCCCTGTGTTATTATATACTTGCGCTTAGAAAAGCCAAAAACGAACATTAAAAGTACATTGATTTTAGCTTTCCACTTTTACCGAGCGGTTTTATTCCTATTCAAATAAATAACATCGCGTATTAAGATGAAAGGCGGCGCAGAACAATGTCCAGTTTTACTAAAAAAGAAATAATTGCGACCTTCTTTCGTCTGCTGGAGCAGAAGCCTCTTTCAAAAATCACCGTCAAGAACATAGTCGAGGCATGCGGGATAAACAGAAATACGTTTTATTATTATTACAAGGACATATACGACCTGGTAGATGATATTTTTAATATAGAAACCTATAAGGTAACGTCTCAGAATCCCGTACACGGACACTGGCAGGAGGGCTGCCTCCAATCTATGCACTATCTTGTAGAGCACTCGATGATAATACATAATGTGTTAAACTCCATTAGCCCCGAAACAATCAAGAGATACCTGTTCAAGACGGCGCACGGGCTGCTCATTACGCTTTCAAACAACGTAACTGAAGGCAAGTACCTTCCGGAAGAGGACAGAAATTTCATAGCCGACTTCTATTCCTTCGCGTTTGTCGGGATATTTTACGATTGGATTCACGGAGGAATGAAGCAGGAGCCGGAAAAATTTATCGAGCTCATGGGAAGAATGCTCAATGGGAGCATTTATGATGTGCTGAAAAGAAGCGCAATGGACGCAAAACCAAAATAATTTAAGAACAAGTGAATGGGAAAGCTCTCAAATAACAGCTAAGACCTGACGCGCGATAAACACGTCAGGTCTTTTTTGCGGAATCGGGTGCAACGATTGACATTGATGGCAACATTGAGATATGGCATGATAGTTCAGTAAAATAAAGATAGCGTGCTGCCGTTTTTCAAGGCTTTCTAATTCGAAAAGTTGCTGTTTCTGTTGACTTGTCATTTTTTTAGACGTATCTTTTAAGAAAGCAAGAAAGTGGTGGGGAGAACTATGAAAGATAAAATTGGTTATATTCTTCTGGGTGTAATTATTGTTGCTTATGCAGTATGCTGCTTTTTGGGTGACATAGAATACATATCTAAAATTACAACTACGCTCACAGCTGTAATTGGGGCTCTGGCCATATGGTGGCAGCTTAAAAGGCAGAGAGATCTTACAGAAGCCGAATTCATAATGAACTACAACACTGCCTTTATTGCAAATGCAGAACTGACAAGAATCGAAAAAGCTCTTGAAGAATATCGTACAACAATAC
>JASDTK010000250.1:0-6025 GCA_041891555.1 Oscillospiraceae bacterium | reverse complement strand
AAACAGTTCACAGTTGATCCGTCAAATCGCCAATCAATAATTAACTACCTTGTCTATCATGAGGCTTTAGCGGCAATAATCTTCAGAGGAGTGCTGAGCATTAAAAACATAGACGATTTATTCATGTATCGTTTTTTCCTTGTGGTAAACAATCCGGTCGTCCAGAAAAATGAACTTTGCATAGATGCCCAGTACTACAGGGGCTGTTTTAAGCTATATAAAAAATGGAGTACATACAGAAAAAAGAAAGGCTTATCAATACTTTTGGAAGAAACGTCCCTTGATAAGACAGCGGAATATAAAAAATATGCCGTATAATGAGCCACAGAAAGCGATTGAGTTAGAGTTTCGCAACATTGACAATACAGATAACCTTCTTGATGTTGCGCGACTGATTTTTCAGACCGACCATTACGTCTACCCGGCTCTTTTTGGCAGTATTAAAAATGCAGAAAATCTGCTGCCGGGAGTAATTAAACAAGACGCAGTTTGTTTTTGCAGCGACAATTTATTTGGGGCGTTTTATGACAAGCATGTTGTGGGGATAGTTTGCTACTTTAATGGCGATTACAGATGGAGCTCGGATGTGATAATAAATGAGTTCAAAAAAAACAGAATTGAAATTCCCCGGAGTTTTTATCGCGCTTCAACAGAGTATTTTGAAGGATTGGCGCATTCTGATGATTTGAAACGCGGTACTTACATTATGAATGTGTGTATCATTGACAGCCTGCGTAATATCGGGCTGGGAACAAGACTGCTCAGAAGCTTTTTTGAAACAAAAGGAGTGGAGAGCTGCTCGTTAGAGGTCCTTGCGGAAAATGCCACAGCGATTAACCTTTACCAAAAATTTGGATTTGCTGTTCAACAGGAAAGAGTCGGATTCTCGGTGAATCCTCCTTATCCCAGATGCTTCTATATGATAAGAAACGGTTCGTAATTAACATGAAGCTGGGTTTCTCACATATAATCAAAACAATGTATTAACGCAGTTTGAAGATTAACAGAGTTTATTGAGAGACGCAGGACCTTTAGGTCCTGCGTCTCTTGGTATGAACGTTCTGTATCACTAATAATGCATCGGCTATCAAACCAAAGACATGGAACAGTACGCTCCAAAAACAGCAGCTGTCAGGGAAAAAGACTGAATTAGAAATTTAAAAATCGTCCTCGCCTATCATTCCGAGCTCAATAGCCTGCTGTTTTATCTGCTCTCTGAAGTCGGGATGCGCAATGGCGATAAGCGCTTTTATGCGATCCTTGTTGGATTTGAGGTATACGTTTGCGACACCGTATTCCGTGACTATATACTGGGGTATGTAGCGCGGAGTGGTGACGACCGAGCCTTCGGGCAGCACCGCTACAACATTTGAACGCAAAACACCGGTCTTATCGGTGTAGGTGGAACGCAGGCAGAGGAAACTGCGCCCGTTTTTGGCCTTCGGAGCGCCGGAAAGGAAGCCAAAGGAGCCGCCGACAGCGCTGTACTGCTTCGGGCCCTGCGCTTCCGAGCAGGCCTGACCTGTGATATCGACCATAAAGGTGGAGTTGATTGCGACGATGTTGTCAATTTTCGAGACCGCTTCCGGAGTGACAACGTCATAGACGTCAAGCAGAGTAACAACATCTCTGCGCTCTCCGAGCCACTTATACAGCTCCTTTGAGCCAAAAGCGCCGCCCATTCTTATGTCTTTGACAACGCCTGCCTCAACTAGGTCTATCATCGCGTCTGTTCCTATTTCGGTGAATACATGGAGATCCTTCTTGTCCTTAAGGTCATAAGCAATCTGATTGCCGAGACCGCCCATGCCAATTTGAATGGTGTCGCCGTCGCTGATGTAAGGCATTATGTGAGAAGCAATTATTTTATCAAACTCAGTGGGGGGAGATACGGGGAGGGAAGGAATGTCGTGATGGTTTTCAACGATATAGTCGAACATTGACAGTGGAAGCTTTGTAACGGAATCAGAACCGCTTGCGACTGGCTGATAGCTGTTCATTACCGCGATTCTTTTCTTTATGCCGTCGCCTTTGATAATATTGGGAGTGAAATTCGTGCCGAGCACGCCCACGTTGCAGTTGCCGTCCGCATCGGGAGGGCAGACTTCGACCGCGACGACATTCGCCTTGTAAACTACAGTCACTGCCTCAATCAGATCGGCGTAAGGCGCTGAGTGAAGATCAATCGTGCCCATCGAGGCGGCCATGCGCTCGAGGACATTTGCAAAGAAAGAAATAGTGTGGAACGTTTTTTTGTAGCTCGGATCCATCATAATCTGGGTGGGAGCAAGATACATATTTCCCAAAAGAGTGATTTCGCTCAGCTCGTCGACCCTTTCTGCCAGAGCATCCATAAAAGCATAGGGTATACAGAGCGTCGATCCCATCCATATGGTGTCTCCGGAGTTTATTTTACCTGCTGCCTCGGACATGGTAACCAGGTGTTCTTCATAGTACTTTTTCCAGTCTGCCATAGTTAAACTCCTTATTAAAATTAATATTGTGTTTTCGACTTTCCGAAAGACATTACTAGCTGATAATATTCTAGCAATGCAAAAATGGAATGTATAATATTTAATTTGTTAAAAGTTGATACCGTCGTAAATTATGCTTTAATACTATAAAAAGGCATGTTATAATAACTGTACGCTTATGGATTGGACCGACGGGGGGAATTAGAATGGAACTCAGGGATTTGCGCTTTTTTTGTCTTACCGCAGAGATAGAGCACGTTACGAAGGCGGCTGACAGGTTAGGAATCGCTCAGCCGTTTCTTACAAGAGTCATCAAACAGATCGAGGAGGAAATCGGCGGCGAACTGTTTGAAAAGACTGGCCGACGTATCAGACTCAACTCGAACGGCGAGATTTTTTACAAATACGCAAAGCAGGTACTGGCGGATATGGAAAGACTGTATTCGGAGATGGACTATGTTCTCGACCGCAGGGAGCAGACGATAACGCTGCTGTGTAACACAGAGTCCTTTGCAACACGGCTCATACTTGCGTTCAGAGATCAGAATCCGGACTACGCGCTCTCCGTTCTCCACGTAACAAAAGAAGAAATGATAGAAGCTCTTACAACCGGCGAGGCTCAGTTTGCGCTTTGCTATCCCCCGATAAGTGAAAAGGAAGGGCTCAATCTTGTCACCAAAGAGCCCTTTTGCGTAAAAGGCATAGTCCTGCTCCCGCCTGGGCATCCGCTGCTGGGAAAAAAGATAATCGACATGGAGGATCTTCGTGGCGAGAGACTTGTAACCATGCCCAAGAACAGCGGTATGCGGAACAAGCTCCAGCCGGTTTTTGACAGGTATGATTTTCATCCCCAGATCGTTTTTGAATCGAATAACCTCAACATGATAACGCAGGCGGTACAGAGCGGCTTCGGCTACGCTTTTGTCACGCCACTCATAATGGAGGACTACCCCGAGCTTCTGCAGTACTGCGTTGAAATAGACAATCCGGAGGTCATCGGAGAATATGGTCTGACCTATAACAAGCTGACAGTCGAAAACAGGAACGCCCGGCATTTCAGGGATTTCGTTCTGAGCTTCCTCGAAGGCCTTCAGGAGCATTTTGACGATGCGGAAACGACGCACTGGGCATCGGAGGATAAACAATAATAGGTGCAGAAAGGGGCTGTTGCAAACAGCCCCTTTAACATTTGTTTTTTGTATGGTTGGCTTCGATCGGTCAATCGAAAGCTACTGCGGCGACACGACGCAGAAAAGGTAATCTCTCTCGTTGATGTTGTAGTTTTTAGTGAAGAAGTCGTACATTGTCCAGTTGTACCAGAACCTCTCGGCGCCGTAAACGCCGTAACCGTCCTGATTATGGTCCGTCGTGTCATAGGAGTCGGCGACAATAATAACATCGTCCTGAGTAGTATCAGTGCCCATGGTATCATAGCCTATAATTGTTTCCCAGTGTCCGCCCCAGTCGTTCCACGCGACGATGACAGGGTTACCCTCCTTGAGCGTTGCCTGAATCTGCTCAAGCGTCATATATTCGCCGGCCGCCTGCTCGCTTTCAAAGTCATAGGTGCTTTTGACATTGAAGCCGCCAACGGTATTGAATATTTTCACGACGTCCTTGAGGGAGGTAGCCTCCTCATTAAGTTCGTTCGTGCGGATTTCGGCGAGAGTCTGCTCGTTGTAGTCGCCGAGCTTGCTGTAATAGTTCAGAACCATCAGCGCAGCCGCCACGCCGCAGGACCATTCGCTAGTCTGCTGATAGGTTTGAAAGTGCGGCAGTATCGTGAGAGTATCCGTGGACTGCATGTTGTAGAAGTCCAGAGTGGAAAAATAGGGCGAATCAACGTAATCTCCATCGCGCTCGACGCTGTCGGCGCCCCATTCCTGAAGATCGACTTTAGCCGGAATCTTCATTTCGTCGGTGTAGTTGCCATGCGATTGCACCTCGGTGGAGGGAGCGGGGTCCTGGGCCGCCGCAGAGGGTTGAGCCGTCTGGGAGGACTGGGCTGTCTGGCAGCCGGCGAGGAATAGAGATAGGACAGCAAACAATACAATTAATTTTTTCATTGCGGTTTCCTTTCAAAAAAAGTAATTGTACTTGCTTTTAAACATAATCGGAACAGAGTTCCGCCTTACCGTTTTGTATTATTTTAATGTTACCATAGCACTATGTTGGCATTTGATTTATCCAATTATTGGCAGATATTGAGTCTATATAGTAATCGGATGTTACTTTTTAATACTCTCATGTTGTTTTGCAAGTACGGTGTTTTACACAGCGTATAAACAAAAGAAAAATGAGACTGCGCCAAAGGCTGACCGATCTTTGACCTCCTTAAACCATACGGGTCACATATTATCAAAACCAAAATCAGGTGTCAATAAAAATATCTGCCGAATAAACCGGCAGATATTTTTTTCGGCAGATATGAATTCAAATAAGCGCCGCCCTGTAGAGCGAGGCGTAGACTCCGCCTTTTTCCATCAGCTCCGAATGTGTGCCCTCCTCTGCGATGCCGGCCTGTGTCAGAACAAGTATTCGCTTTGCGTTATGTATTGTCGAGAGCCTGTGCGCTATGACAAAGGTTGTGCGGTTTGAGGCGAGCTTTTCCAGCGAATCCTGAACGACCTTTTCGCTCTCGTTGTCGAGAGCGCTTGTCGCTTCGTCGAAAATAAGTATCGGCGGGTTTTTAAGCAGGACTCTCGCAATGGACAGGCGCTGCTTCTGACCGCCGGAGAGCTTCAGTCCGCGCTGCCCGATGTTTGTATTGTAGCCCTCCGGCAGAGACAGAATAAACTCGTGCGCGTCGGCTTTTTTGGCCGCCTCGATGACATCCTCGTCGGTCGCGTCCGGCTTGCCGTACCTGATGTTATCCATTACGGTTTCCGCGAAGAGGTAAACGTCCTGCTGAACTATGCCGATATTGTCACGCAGGCTCTTCATTGTAACAGTGCGTATGTCCGTTCCGTCAATAAGTATGCGGCCCTGTGAAACCTCATAAAAACGCGGTACTAGGCTGCAAAGCGTTGTTTTGCCGACTCCTGAGGACCCGACAAGCGCGACATAGTCTCCAGCGGGCACAGTGAGGTCAAGGTGCTCGAAAACGGGTTCGCCTGTACTGTAGCTGAAAGATACGTCATCGAAGCGGATATCGCCTCTGATAGAGCCCAATTCCTTTGCATCCGGTGCGTCCGCGATATCGGGGGAGATGCTTACCATTTCATAGAAACGGTCATATCCTGAAAGCCCGTTCTGGAAGGTTTCGTTTATCATGACCATCTGCCTGATGGAAGCTATAAAGTTGTTTATGTAGAGAAGAAAAACAAGGAGATCGCTTAAATCGACAAGCTTAAAGATAGAAAGCAGGACGCCTCCGCCCGCGACAGAAATGGTGATGAAGGTAGTCAGAGCGTTCAAAACAGTATAGTAGGTCGCCATATAACGGTAGCTTATCTTTTTGCTCTCGACAAAGCGCGCGTTTCCCGCTTTGAACTTATTGATTTCAATATCCTCGTTGGCAAACGATTTGACGACTCTGATACCTGAGAGAC
>JASDTK010000249.1:0-2051 GCA_041891555.1 Oscillospiraceae bacterium | reverse complement strand
GATTGAGGCGCGGTTGTCATCAGTAGCCGGAGGCGAAAGCCGAGAGTGAAAGGGGCCATCGCCGAAGCATCGAACGTACAATGGTGTGCGAAAGGTGCTGGGCTGCGGGAGAACATGTCGCAGACTGTCACGAAAGTGGAGAGCTGTCATTGGTTAGAGACGAGCTGGCGCCCGTTTCGCATACATTTTAGAAGCAGTTTATGTATGGCCGTGAGTTTTTCATTTTGAAAAATTCGCGGTTTTTTTGACGTAAAGAACATAAAATGAGAAAGGGTAGTAATTATGAAAAAGATCTCGGCACTCTTGCTTGCACTCACACTGCTCATCGGTCTCTGCGCCTGCGGAGGCGGCACTCCCGCAGCCAGCGCATCCCCCGAAGCGTCCGCTGATGCGGCCGCTTCACCCGCTGCTTCCACAGTACCTTCAGGCGTCGATGACGGCGTACTTACGGTCGCTATGGAATGCGCTTACGCGCCCTACAACTGGACGCAGGCAGACGATTCAAACGGCGCGGTTGCTATCAAGGATTCCAGCGAGTTCGCGAACGGCTACGATGTAATGATGGCTAAAAAGCTCTGCGAAGCCAACGGCTGGAAGCTTGAAGTTGTCCGCCTTGCATGGGATTCGCTGATTCCCGCCGTCCAGACCGGACAGGTAGACGCGGTTATCGCGGGTCAGTCAATGACTCCCGAGCGTATGGAACAGGTCGATTTCGCAGGTCCGTATCTCTATGCGACTATCGTATGTCTAACACTCAAGGATAGCAAGTTTGCCTCTGCAAAAGGTATTTCCGAGCTTTCCGGCGGCAGCTGCACAAGTCAGCTCGGCACAATCTGGTACGACACCTGCCTGCCCCAGATTAAGGGTGCCGACGTTAAGACCGCCGCTGAGGACGCTCCCGCAATGCTGATGGCTCTTGAAACCGGCGCGGTGGACTTCGTCTGCACCGATATGCCCACAGCACAGGGCGCGGTGGCGGCCTACCCTGATATGACAATACTGAACTTTGCCGGCGGCGGCGACGACTTCCAGGTCTCCGACAGCGATGTCAATATTGGTATCTCAGTCATGAAGGGCAACACCGTTTTGAAGGACGCGCTCGATAAGGTTCTCGGCACCATGACCAAGGACGATTTTAACGCTTTAATGGCTCAGGCTATTTCTGTTCAGCCCAAGAGCTGATATTTCAGGGCAAATCCCCTGACAGCGTAAATACTAAAAGGTGAAGGCGTGCCGGTTTCGGCCCGCCTTGCCTTAATTAGAAGGGAGCATGAGCCGTATGGATAAAATGGCTCAACTCGGAAGCGACGTAGCCAAGCTTTGGGCGGGCAATTACGGAGCTTACCTGAACGGCATGTGGAACACAATATCTCTCGCCGTTATCTGCACTTTGGTAGGATGTTTAATCGGTTTCTTATGCGGTATACTCCAGACGATACCCTGCGCAAAAACCGACAACATATTAAAGCGCTTTTTTATCGGGCTGCTCAGGGTCGTTATAAGAATCTATGTAGAGGTGTTCAGAGGAACGCCGATGATACTTCAGGCCGTCTTTATATTTTACGGCCTGCCGTATTTCTCAGATAACGCTTTGCGCTTTGACAGCGTCTGGCTCGCGGCGTTTACGGTTGTCTCGATAAATACCGGCGCGTATATGGCCGAGTCAGTCCGCGGCGGAATCCTGTCCATCGACCCCGGTCAGACCGAAGGAGCGAAGGCAATCGGCATGACTCATTTTCAGACCATGCTTTATGTCATTCTGCCGCAGGCGCTCCGCAACATAATGCCACAGATAGGCAACAACTTCATCATAAACCTTAAGGACACGGCGGTTATGTTCATCATCGGCTTCACCGAGTTTTTTGCCGTGCACAAGGCGGTCGTCGGCCGAACCTTCATGTATTTCCCCTCTGCGACGATTGAAATGATAGGTTATCTTTTGATGACCCTAGTCAGTTCTTTCCTCCTCCGCTGGTGGGAGAAGAAAATGGACGGCAGCGACAGCTTCGATCTTGCTACACAGGATACGCTTGCGCACACGAGCGGTATGG
>JASDTK010000248.1:255-2089 GCA_041891555.1 Oscillospiraceae bacterium | reverse complement strand
GATGATACGCGCCGCAGTTGGGGCACGCAACGATTCCGGGAGCTTCGAGCTTCCAATGAGAGCTGCGTCTCTTGTCTCTTCTTGCTTTCGATCTTTTTCTTTTTGGAACCGCCATATTGACACCTCCTGTTGTTAGCTGGTTTGACAGCTTTTAATTAGTTATTTTTGTCCAAAAGCTGACCTAATACAGCTAATCTTGGATCAATTTCCTTCTTGCAGCCGCAAGGGCCGTCGCTAAGGTTTTTACCGCAGACAGGACAAAGCCCCGGGCAGTCTTCTCTGCAAAGAAATTTCGTCTCTGTGCTGAGGATAAAACAGGTTTCGAGCAAATCACTCAAGTCCAGCCAGTTCCCGTCAAGCGGGAATACTTCGGGATCATCTTCATCCGAAGGATCCACGCCGATTTTTGCCTGAAGCGGAAGAACCTTTTCACAGCGAAACTCGCCCCCGCACCTGTCGCAGATACAGAACATTTCAGCTTTGATAGTACCGGTCAGCATCAGCGCGCCGGCGGAATTTCGGATGACTCCTTCTGCGGAGGGCAGCGAAATAAAACTCTTGATTGCGGGAGCGATCAGCCTTTCGGTTTCAAGCTCACACTTGAAAGGCAGGCTGCTGCCGGGCATTTCGATAATTTCGCAGAGATTAAGCCTCATGGAGCACCTCACATAGTCGCTTAAGCATTATAATTTATATATTGCGGCTTGTCAACAGAAAATTGATATATACTATTAGATAAAACAATGCTATTATAATATCATTCAACTTATTTTAAAACAGCTTCGGAGAAAAAAATGAGAGAACTGACAGTAACAAAAAATGACGCGGATCAGCGTCTGGATCGCTTTCTGGGCAAGGCAGTTCCGCTCCTGCCGGAGTCGCTCCTGCAGAAGTATATCCGCTTGAAGCGTATAAAGCTAAACGGCAAGGGCTCAAGGCGCGACGAAAAGCTCAAAACGGGTGATGTTCTTCAGCTCTATATAAATGACGAGTTTTTTGAGGTGCCCACGGAGGAGAACGCCTATCTTAAAGTTTCAAAGCCGAAGCTCAGTATAGTTTATGAGGATGAAAACATCCTTCTGGTAGATAAAAAGCCGGGTATGCTCTGCCACAGCGCCGGTGAGTGGACATATGACACGCTTATAGCGAACATACAGGCATATCTTGCCCAAAAGGGCGAATGGAATCCTAAAGCCGAGAACGCCTTTGCTCCCGCGCTCTGCAACCGCATAGACCGCAACACCGGCGGAATCGTAATAGCTGCAAAAAACGCCGAGGCGCTGCGAGTGATGAACGAAAAAATCAGAGACAGGGAAATTGATAAGTTTTACCTTTGCGCTGTTCACGGCAAGCCGAACCCGAAGGAAGGCGTCATGCGTGACTGGATATTCAAGGACGCCTCAAAAAATCAGGTTTTTGTGAAAAAACGCAGCTGCCCGGGCGCAAAGGAAGCCGTTACCGAATACCATACCTTGCAGACGAAAAACGGTCTTTCGCTCGTCGAGTGCCGTCTGCTCACAGGACGTACCCACCAGATACGCGCGCAGATGGCGGAGCTGGGCAACCCTCTTTTGGGCGACGGGAAATACGGCGAGGAGCGCAAAAACAAGGAATTCGGAGAGAAGGCTCAGGCGCTGTACTCCTACCGCCTGAAATTCGTCTTCGGAACCGATGCGGGAGTGCTCAATTACCTTAGGGGACAAAGCTTTTCGGTCGAGAATGTAGATTTCGCCAAAAAATATTTTGATTTCCAATTTTCCGTTGACAAGTGACATTTTTATATATATATTGAGTCTTGCGCTAAAAATCAACGCAAGCGGGATGCTGCTTGCGG
>JASDTK010000248.1:0-245 GCA_041891555.1 Oscillospiraceae bacterium | reverse complement strand
AACGAGAAAAAATCGGGGAATATCGGCTTATTATACGAAATGCGTAATTTGGCTTGCGCGCTCGTGCCGGTACCAAACCAAAGGGGGACGCCAATGGCCAAAGAATTAATACGACTTGAGAGCTGCCGCAAAGAATTTGACGGCGAGGTCGTACTTGACTCAATTAATTTAGCTATTAAGGATAAAGAATTTCTCACACTGCTCGGTCCCACGGGCTGCGGAAAAACAACTCCTCTGCGCATAAT
>JASDTK010000247.1:0-2103 GCA_041891555.1 Oscillospiraceae bacterium | reverse complement strand
CATAAACATCCCGTAGATACAGCACGGGTTCGGCATAAACATAAACCTCCCGATAAATGCCGCTGAAAAACCACATATCCTGATCTTCAAGATAGGTTCCGTCGCTGTAGCGGATGACCTTTACGGTGACAAGGTTTATGCCTTCGACAACATATTTCGTTATATTGAACTCGGCGGGCGTCATTGAGCCCTGAGAATAGCCCACTCTTTTTCCGTTTATATAGAGATAAAACGCGGATTTTACAGCACCGAAATGAATAAAAATTTCCCTGCCCGAAAAGTTCCGGGGCAGAACGAAGCTTTTTCTATACAAGCCCTTTTCATTTTTGCTCGGGTCAATTTTCGGTATCTCTATCTTTTTCTTGCTCAGCGCCGGGGGAAAGTCGAACGCAAGATAATAAGGTTTCCCGTAACCTTTAAGCTGCCATACAGAGGGAACCTCAATCTTGTCCCAGCCTGCGCTGTCGTATCCAAGTCTGAAAAAATTCTTTGGCATAGCTTCAGGCCCGTTTATCCACTTGAAATCCCATTTGCCGTTTAAGCTGAGCTTGTATTTTGAGTCTTTAAGCTGCGCAAGCTCGTCAAAGCTGTCATAAGGCAGCCAGATTGCGTGAGCTTTTTCCTTGTTATATTCGATAATTTCCGGATTTTCATAATCGAGAAGTGCCGTCTTCTTCCTGCCCATCGTTATCCCCCGATGTTTTGTTTGAAATACAGGTAAAGTTTACAATGATAGTTCAACTATAATTGTAAACTTTACCACAGATTTTACTAAATAACAACCCATTTTTAATAATATTTTTAATAAAAAATCAACCGTTCGGCTTAGTTTAACGGTTGATTTTGAGTCTTAGCTTAAATCCACTTAAGTATGCACGAGAAAATCACGATTGCCACGGCGTCGACTCCGAAAATTGTGCCGACGGCAATGAGCTTTTTCTTGACGGTTTCCATATCGTGCACCCAGTAGCAGGCCACGAGGAAGGGCATATAGCCTATAAGGAACAGCACATACGGGAACTTTGCCTGCCACCACCAGTATTCCCATGTAAGAACACCGATATGGTTCAGTACGCATTCCACTATAACGAACAGAATCGAATTGAGTACCGCAAGGAAAAGGCGGTTCGGGATACCGAGGATTTTTGCTTTTTTGTCCTTAGGCAGCATTTTGGCGCAGGCTATGCCGGCGACCAGGAACATCAGTGTGATTTCAATATTCAGACCTATGAATATTTCAAAGGATGATTTCGTCGGAGTACCCCAGACCGGTGCAAATTGGGTAAAGTGAAACACCAGTCCGTTCCAGATTTCGTTGAACACATCCATACCCCAGAAGGCAAGACCCGCGAACAGAACGTTCCAGTTTTTCTTTTCGACCTCGACCGAATAAACATAAAAAACAAAGATTACTACAGGGATTATGTACCATTCAAAATTCGCCGCGCTTCGGAGCTGTGCCAGTGCCAATTTAGCCGATTCAGCCATTATAATCCTCCTCGCATGTATTAATTAACTGAAATTGCGCCGTGATAAAGAGCGACTTTTGTATACAGTCATATTACCACATATCCAAAAGAAAACAAACATAAATTTCCAATATTTTTTTTCGTACTTTAGGGCAGGCGTGTCTGAAGCCTGCTTAATCTAATTCTTTTCGGATAAAGCTGGCTTAGCGCCCAATAATTACGCGTAGACAAAACAGTTGAATTACGCAAAAATGAAAGGCAAGCATCATTCACACCGGAGGATACATAATGAAATCTGCCAAAATGCTCACCAGTCTGTTGATCATCTTGACGATTACTATTAATTTCAGTCCGTCAGCGGCTGCGCTGGATTACAAATACAATATGTCATACATATACTTTGGAAAATCCGACTCTTACGCTCAGCTTGTGAACAATACTCAGAACTCGGTAAACGAGGTTTCCCCCGATTTTTTCGCGCTGGACTCAAACGGAAATCTTGTTATCACCTCCGATGCAAGCGACAGTTTTACTGATGCCATGCATCAGAAGGGCGTGCTGGTCGTACCCTATCTGACACACGACTGGGACAGGTCCAAGGGCGTGGCCGCGCTCAACAATTTGGACAGACTTT
>JASDTK010000246.1:0-2106 GCA_041891555.1 Oscillospiraceae bacterium | reverse complement strand
GGGACATGGAGCCTGCCGGAATAGAACTGCCTGCCCTCCTCGGTATAAAGCTCCATCCTGCGCCCGTAGGTCGTTTCGTCCTCCGTGTGCCAGATAACAAGATTGTTGGCGTGAAAGCGCTCCGCGCACATACAGGTTTCCCGCACCGTTGAATGGCACAGCTCATACGGCTTGTAATATTCGCGCTCACTGTAAAGACAGTAGGCCTCTGATAAAAGCCAATCGCACGGCTCCATGAACTTAGCGCACTCCTCAGAGAACGGCTCGTCGCCCAAAAACACGAGATGAAGCCCCTCCAGCGTTTCCATACGGAAACCGAACTGCTTTGCTTTGGTGGAATGTATATCAAAAAAGGTAAAGCTGCTGCCCAGAATGGTGAGGGTTTGTTCATTATCCACCAGCTCGACATGGATGCGCTTCCCTATCAGGACATACTGAGCCGGTTTTAGCAGCATCTCGCATATCGCAAGCAGCTTTTCAGCCGCCACATCGTGCGTATAGAGGGTAAACTCGCCATCATACTTATTCCAGTTCATAAGCTCCGCTATATAGCGGACCACCCACACCATACCGAGCAGATGGTCCGTATGCTGGTGGCTCAGGAACGCATAGTGCAGCTTATTCCAGTCAATATCGGTCTCATAAAAACCGCCCAGAATATCGCTTCCGCCTCCGCCGTCGATGAGCAGATACTGCTCGCCGTTATCCAGCGCAAAGCAGGTGTTGTGATGATGGATGCAGACGGCCTGTCCGGTGCCGAGTACAATCAAACGTTTCATTAGTCCGCCTGTCTATTCCGGAAGGCTCCAGTTAAAGAACTTGAAATACGGCGCGGACGCACGCTTTCTATACGCGTCTATGTCCACGTTATCCCAGCTCAGAACGCCCTGACCGGACTTGTAGCCCAGCTCGCCCTTGTTGAAATGATCGACAATCAGTTTATGCGGCTCCTTTGTATCACAGAGATCATGATAAAGGGTTTCCTCGATACTCTTTACCATGTCCAGCCCCGCGTAATCGAAGTGTTCGAAAATGCCGACTGCTGTGTATCTGGGGACAAAGCTGGTGCTGAGCGCACGGTCAATGTCCTGCGGGCTCGCTATACCCTGTTCAACCATATAGGCGGCCTCGCGGTAAAGCGCGTGCTGCAGACGGTTGGCAACGAACCCAGGAACGCTTCTGTTCATAACAACAGGCGCTCTTCCGCAGGATTCAAGGACATCGCAGATGAATTTCAGCGCCTCATCAGAAGTGCTGCTGCCCTTTACTATCTCTACACAGGGGACGAGATGCGGCGGATTCCACGGATGCGCCACCGCGAACCTGTCGCGATACTTGGCGAAGCCGGCGCAGAGCATATCGGTATCCATAGCTGAGGAGGTTGAGGAAATACCCCGAACCTTCGTGCAGGACTTGTCTATCTGAGCATAAATACTGTATTTGACGTCCTTGTCTTCGAATACGCATTCGTATACAAAGTCAGCCTCAGCTATATCTTCGTAGGATTGTGTTATGGTGAGTAGTTTTTCGCAGGCGGCCAGCTGCTTGTCGGTAACAAGCCCCTCCGAAATCAAATCACGGAAGTTTGTGCGATAGCGTTCAAGCCCGCCCTTTGCCTCGGTATCGTTGATTGCGAGCATTACTGTGGGGTACCCGTTGCCCGTAAACATCGTGGCGAGGCTCGCCCCTATCATGCCGGTTCCTATAACGGCAATCTTATTCACATCGTTTAATTTCATAATCGTTATTTCCTTTCGCCGGGCTGCATTCACATACGCTCACAAGCGGGGTTAATATGGTGAATGCTTTGCGTATGCCCGTCCTTAGAGGAGCGGCGGTACGCTTTATAAAGCGGAACAATCCTGTCCCAATACTGCTTTATTGCCTGGACATGAGATAGTCATAGACTACGCGGACATTGCAGGTCTGGATATACTCCATCGCGTCCGCCTGGCCTATATCAACAGGGCATCTGTCCGCGAAGCTGATAC
Organism: Oscillospiraceae bacterium; assembly: GCA_041891555.1. Classification (GTDB taxonomy): domain Bacteria; phylum Bacillota; class Clostridia; order Oscillospirales; family Oscillospiraceae; genus UBA2658. The sequence continues at coordinate 115 of JASDTK010000246.1, read as the reverse complement.
GCTTTACGCACTCTTCCCTGTCCCAGCCCTTCGCAATTCCGCCTGCCACCGCCGAAAGCCAGTCGTGCAGGAAGGCGGTCTGTTCTTTCAGCTCGCCCTTGCCGATAACTTCGCC
>JASDTK010000245.1:0-13193 GCA_041891555.1 Oscillospiraceae bacterium | reverse complement strand
CTGCAATACACAGGGCGGTCACTGCGTGGCTCAAAAGGAACCTTGCAGGGCTTGCCACATCCGGCGCATACTGCGTCGTACATCTGGCGGGTGCCACCACCGTTGCCTCCGCGAGAGTTACTATTACCCTTGCGCGCAACACGGCAGGCCTTGCAGCGCTGCGGTTCATTTGTGAAACCTTTTTCAGCATAAAACTCCTGCTCGCTAGCAGTAAAAGTGAATTCTTGTCCGCAGTCCTTGCAGACGATGGTCTTGTCGTTGTACATGAAATACCTCTTTAATTTAGTTACGCAATACCGTTATATATTGTGCCTTTTTAGTATATGGCGAGTCTATACGAAAGTCAACTATTTTATAAACAATTTTTTATTTAAATGCATAAAAAACACACAGACGGACTGTGTTTATGTCTGTCTGCGTGTTTTTTTCATATTTCAGGCAAAAGGTAATTGCCGTCTGCTTCCGTTTCGACAAAATTCTGCCTTAAAGTTATTTTCACTCGTAGAGCTTGACGAGCTTCTCGAGGTGTTCGTATCTGGCCTTTGCATTCTCCTCGGCGTCATTGAAGAGCTCCTCGGCCCTTTCGGGGAACGCGCGGGTGAGGGAGGAATAACGTGCCTCGTTCATAATAAAGTCGCGATAGCTGCCGGTCGGAGCCTTGCTGTCCAGAACGAACGGACTCTTGCCCTCGGCCTTGAGCGCCGGATTGAAACGGAACATGTTCCAGTAGCCGCAGTCCACAGCCTTCTTCATCTCGCTCTGGCAGTTTACCATGCCGCCCTTGATGGAGTGCATCTCGCAGGGAGCGTAGCCGATGACGAGGGACGGGCCGTGATACTCCTCGGCCTCCTTGATGGCCTTGAGAGTCTGTGCGGGATTTGCGCCCATTGCGACCTGCGCGACATAGACATAACCGTAGCTCATCGCTATCTCAGCAAGGCTCTTCTTGGCGATTGCCTTGCCGGCTGCCGCGAACTGTGCCACAGCGCCGATCTGGGTCGCCTTTGAAGCCTGCCCGCCGGTGTTTGAATATACCTCGGTGTCGAAGACCATGATGTTTACGTCCTCGCCTGTTGCAAGCACGTGGTCGAGTCCGCCGAAGCCTATATCGTAGGCCCAACCGTCGCCGCCGAAAATCCAGACGGACTTTTTGCCCAGGTATTCCTTGTTGGCAAGAAGCTCCTTGGAGTAGGCGCATTCGGGATCCTTTTCAAGCTCGGAGACAAGTGTCGCGGTTGCCGCTTTATTTGCTTCGCCGTCATCCATTGTGGCAAGGTAAGCTTCGCAGGCCGCTCTCTTGGTGTCAATTGTGGTAATTTCCATCAGTTCTTTTACCTTCGCGGCAAGACGGGTTCTAATGGCTTTCTGGCCGAGATAGAGACCGAAGCCGTGCTCGGCGTTATCCTCAAACAGGGAGTTTGCCCAAGCGGGGCCTTTGCCGACCTTGTTGACGGTGTAGGGCGAGGTGGCTGCCGGTCCTCCCCAGATGGACGAGCAACCGGTTGCGTTCGAGATATACATACGGTCGCCGCAGACCTGAGTGATGAGTCTTGCGTAAGCGGTCTCCGCGCAGCCTGCGCAGGAGCCGGAGAACTCAAGCAGCGGGGTCTTGAACTGGCTGCCCTTGACAGAAGTGGTATCCTCGACGTCCGTCTTGGTCGAGACCTTGGAAACCATGTAATTGAACACTTTTTGCTGACCAAGCTCGTCTTCCTGCGGAACCATGGCGAGAGCTTTTGCGGGGCAGGTGCCGACGCATACGCCGCAGCCCATGCAGTCCAGAGGCGACACAGCGATTGCAAAGCTGTAAACACCCTTGCCCTTACCGGCTTTGAAGGGAGCGTTCTTCGTGCCTTCCGGCGCGGCGGACAGCTCGGCTTCGGACAACGCGTAGGGACGGATGGTCGCGTGCGGGCAGACATAGGCGCACTGGTTGCACTGAATGCACTTTTCGGCGTCCCAGGTCGGAACGCTGACGGCTACGCCGCGCTTTTCATAGGCGGCTGCGCCCAATTCGAAGGTTCCGTCCACATGCTTTTCAAAGGTGGAGACAGGAATGCTGTCGCCGTCCATCTTGCCGATTGGCAATGTGATGTCTTCAACCATTTTAACAAGCTTGGCATTGCCTTCAAGAACCATCTTTTCGCAAGTCTTGTCTGCGTTTGCCCAGTCGGCGGGAACATCAATTTTTACAAAAGCGGTAGCTCCGGCTTCAATGGCCTTGTGGTTCATATCCACGACGTCCTGGCCCTTTTTGAGATAGCTCTTGGTGGCAGCGTCCTTCATATAACCGATAGCTTCCTCCTGCGGAATAACCTTTGCGAGGGTAAAGAACGCAGACTGGAGTATCGTATTGGTGCGCTTCCCCATGCCGAGCTTAATGGCAAGGTCAATAGCATTTATTGTATAAACATTGATATTGTTGTTTGCGATATAGCGCTTGGCTTCCGCAGGCATATGCTGATCGAGCTCCTCCGGCGTCCACTGGCAGTTTATGAGGAAGGCGCCGCCGGGCTTTACGTCACGAACCATTTTATAGCCCTTGATGATATAGGAAGGATTGTGGCAGGCGACGAAATCGGCCTTGTTTATGTAGTAAGGACTCTTGATGGGCTTGTCACCGAAGCGCAGATGGCTGATGGTCACGCCGCCGGTCTTCTTGGAGTCGTACTGGAAATATGCCTGAACATACTTGTCGGTATGGTCGCCGATGATTTTGATCGAGTTTTTGTTCGCACCGACTGTGCCGTCTCCGCCCAGACCCCAGAACTTGCACTCGATGGTGCCGACAGCGGCGGTGTTGGGAGCGGGCTTTTCCTCAAGAGAAATGTTGGTAACGTCGTCCGTAATGCCGATGGTGAACTGGCGGAGCGGAGCGTCCTTTTTAAGCTCCTCATACACGGCGAAAACGCTGGAGGGAGGCGTGTCCTTGGAACCAAGGCCGTAGCGTCCGCCGATGACGGAGTTCGTCATTCCGGCGTTTGCCAGAGCTGTCACGACATCCATGTAAAGGGGTTCGCCCAGAGCTCCCGGTTCTTTGGTACGGTCAAGCACGGCGATCTTCTTGGCGGTCTTCGGAATTGCCTCTATCAGCTTGTCCGAAACGAACGGACGGTACAGACGGACTTTAATAAGACCAACCTTTTCGCCCATAGCGGTCAGATAGTCGATGACTTCCTCGGCCACGTCACAGATGGAGCCCATCGCTATAATTACGCGGTCAGCGTCCGGCGCGCCGTAGTAGTTGAAAAGCTTATAGTCCGTGCCGAGCTTCGCGTTTACCTTGCCCATATACTCTTCGACAATTCCGGGCACGGCTTCGTAGTACTTGTTGACAGCTTCGCGGTGCTGGAAGAAAACGTCTCCGTTTTCATGTGAGCCGCGCATAACGGGGCGCTCGGGGTTCAGGGCGCGCTTGCGGAATTCGTTTACGGCGTCCATGTCGCACATTTCGGCGAGGTCATCATATTCCCAGGTCTCAATCTTCTGGATTTCGTGGGAGGTGCGGAAACCGTCAAAGAAGTTGATAAACGGAACGCGGCCCTTGATGGCTGTCAGATGCGCGACGGCGGCAAGGTCCATGACCTCCTGCGGGTTTGTCTCGGCCAGCATCGCAAAGCCGGTCTGGCGGCAGGCCATAACGTCCGAGTGGTCGCCGAAAATGTTGAGCGCCTGTGTCGCAACCGTTCTCGCGGATACGTGGAAAACGCAGGGCAGCAGCTCCGCCGCTATCTTATACATGTTTGGAATCATGAGAAGAAGGCCCTGGGAAGCGGTATATGTAGTAGTCAGCGCCCCCGCTGCAAGTGAACCATGTACAGTTCCCGCGGCACCCGCTTCGGACTGCATTTCAGCTACGTTGACCGTCGTGCCGAATATGTTCTTCCGCCCCGCGGCCGCCCACTGATCAACATAGTCCGCCATCGGGCTGGACGGTGTTATAGGATAAATGCCCGCCACTTCCGTAAACGCATACGATACATGCGCGGCAGCCGTGTTGCCATCCATCGATTTCATCTTTCGTGACATTTCTTTGTCTCCTTATTTAGTAGATTTGCTGACGATTTATATGCATAACATCATAAGTTCCTTATACCGCAGATGTTCTATACTGAATATATTCGAAATTTGTTCTTATCCGAATAGGGGAATCCTCTGTTTTTCTGATAATTACTTGTACCAGATGTTTATTATATCACTAATGTTGTCTTGGTGAAAGTGGTTTACGACATTTTTAGCAAAAACATATATATAAAATTACTCTTATTTATGGAAGTAATTCTAATATATCGGCGTTTCGCGGATTTGAAAAAACGAAATTTCGGCGGGATTCGCCGCGATCAATACTGTGAACAGAAATATCATAACAATAAAGCATTGATAATTCAAGCTATTTTAGTATCTAAGCGGTCAAAAAGTGACTCAATAATCATATCCTTTGTATTTTTGTGAACTATACCAAAAAGCAAGTTTTTTCCGGTGCAAAGTTTGTCTTGCGCGGATACAAGCTGCACAGCAAAATAGGCGGCATAAAGCATGAGCAGGCAGGTTTCACGACAAAACCCGCCTGCTTATGAGGAGATAAATTCAATTTAAAAAGTCTCTGAGCTTCTTCGAGCGTGAGGGATGACGGAGCTTGCGCAAAGCTTTTGCCTCAATCTGGCGTATACGCTCACGGGTAACGTTAAACTCCTTACCGACCTCCTCAAGCGTGCGTGTCCTGCCGTCCTCGATGCCGAAGCGCAGGCGCAGAACCTTTTCCTCACGCGGAGTGAGCGTCGAAAGAACGGTCATGAGCTGTTCTTTAAGCAAGGTAAACGATGCCGCTTCGCTCGGTTCGGAGGCGTCCTCATCAGGGATGAAGTCGCCGAGGTGGCTGTCCTCCTCCTCGCCTATAGGCGTTTCGAGAGAGACAGGCTCCTGCGCTATCTTAAGAATATCGCGTACCTTTTCGACCGGCATACCCATCTCTTCCGCAATTTCCTCCGGCGACGGGTCGTGTCCCAGCTCCTGCAGCAGTTGGCGCGAAACGCGGATGACTTTGTTTATTGTTTCAACCATATGCACCGGAATTCGTATGGTGCGCGCCTGATCGGCAATTGCTCTCGTTATCGCCTGACGTATCCACCACGTCGCGTAGGTCGAAAATTTGTATCCCTTTGTGTAGTCAAACTTCTCGACAGCCTTGATAAGTCCCAGATTTCCCTCCTGAATGAGGTCCAAAAACAGCATTCCGCGTCCTACATAGCGTTTGGCTATGCTGACGACAAGGCGCAGGTTCGCCTCGGCCATGCGGCGCTTGGCTTCCTCGTCGCCCTCGGACATTCGAACGGCAAGCTCAACCTCCTCGTCGGGCGTGAGCAGCGGGATTTTTCCGATTTCTTTGAGGTACATGCGGACGGGATCGTCCGTTGAGTAGGAATCCACGAGCGCTTCGGTGCTCGCCATCTCCTCCTCGGTGACTTCCTCAAGTTCCTCAAGCTCCTCAAGCTCCGGCAGCGCCTCCTCGTCAATCGGGCGCAAATAGTCCTCGCCCGCGGTTTCAATGCCCAGATTCTCGAGCGTATCGTAAAACTTGTCGATTTGGTCGGCGTCGAGATTCAGGTTTTCAAGCACATCCATGAGTTCCTTGGAGGTGAGCTTTCCTGCCTTTTTGCCCTTTTCAATGAGCTCGCGCAGCCAGTCTTCGGCGGTTTTCTCGGGTACCGTGCCGTTTTCTATCTGTGCTTCGCCGTCTGTTTCGGCCGGCAGATTTACTTTCTTCTTCAATTCGTCTTTTTCCTTAGCAGTCATTTCTTTATCCTCCATAACCCTTGCTCTCGCGCATTTTGCTTGCGAGTTCGTTCAAATCAATCCCGTCCCCGCTCTGCGTTTTCTGCCTTGCGAGCTTTTCGATTTTTATTATTTTTATGTAGTCGTCAAGCGCTTTCTCGCCCTGTGACAGCTCAAGCGGTTCGCTCAGTATCTCGGTCAGAATCGAGATTTCCTCGTTGGAAAAGCGTTCGGACAGCAGCGCGAGCGTTGGCTGCGCGCCATTTTTTACGAGCTGTCTGAGCTCTTCAAAGAACTTTGCGAGCAGTTCGGACGAAAAGTCAGCTTCCGTTATCTCCGCTCCGCCTGAGAAAAGCGAAGGGTCATAATAGAGAAGTCTCAGTACGCCTTTTTCAGCCGCCGCACTTTTGACATTTTCAAAACGGATTTTTCTGTCACGCGGCTGCTGCATGTGAGCGGGGCGGGAATTATCGCTCTCCTGTTTTTTCTTTGCCTGTCCAACCAGTCTTTTTCGGACGCGCTCAACCTCAGCGACTACCGTGTCGCCCGAAACCTTCGCCATGTCCGCCGCCTTGCGTGAATAAACCTCGCGCTCAACCGTGCTCGGCAGACTCGCGATAAGCCCGGTTGCGTCCTTTATAAACGTGACCCTGCCCTCGTCGGAGCTGAGATCGGATTTTGCCGCAATATCAGCAAGCCGATATTCGATGTGGCTTTCGGAGCGCTTCAAAAGGTTCTCAAACGCTGCCGCCCCGAATTTTTTTATAAATTCGTCGGGGTCCTTAGCTCCTGTCATTCGGAGCACCCGCACCTTGATGTCGAGCTGCTGCAGAATCGCAATCGCCCTCTGCGAAGCCTTCTGCCCAGCCTGATCGCTGTCATACGCGATGACGACTTCATTGACATACCTTGAAATGAGCCGCGCCTGTTCGGGCGTCAGCGAGGTACCGAGCGACGCCACCGCGCAGTCAAGACCCGCCTGATGCATCGCCACAACGTCTATATTTCCCTCCGACAGGATTATATATCCCATTTTTGACTTTTTAGCCAAATTCATTGCAAAAAGATTGTGGCTCTTACTGAAAACAAGCGTTTCGGGGCTGTTCATATACTTTGGCTCGCCGTCTTCAAGTATACGCCCCGAAAAGCCGATGACGCTGCCGCGTATATCAATTACCGGAAACATCAGGCGGTTGCGAAAGGTGTCGTATATGCCTCCGTCGCCCTTTTTTGAAGCTCTCGCCAATCCGGCGTCCAGAAGTTCGGGTTTTGTGTAGCCCTTTTTCTGCATTGCCGAAACAAGGCTGTCCCAGCTGTCCGGGGCAAAGCCCAGTCCGAAGCGGGTCACCATTTCGGCAGATATTTCACGTTTTGTTATGTACTGCCTTGCGATAGCGCCGCCCGGCGTTGACAGTTGATCGTAGAAAAATCTCGCCGCGTCACGGTTGAGCTGAAGCATTCGTTCGCGCCGCGAGTAGTTTTCGTCCTTCTCGTCCTCCGGCACCGCCATACCCGCTCGCCGCGCGAGAAATCTCACCGCGTCGGGGTAGGAGAGGTTTTCTATCTCCATTATGAAGTTTATGACCGAACCGCCCTTGCCGCAGCCGAAGCAGTGATAAATCTGCTTGTCCGGCGCGACTGAGAACGAGGGCGTCTTTTCACTGTGGAACGGACAGAGCCCAAACAAGTTGCTGCCGCTTTTCTTATTCAGCCTTACATACTGGGAAACGACGTCGGCTATATCATTTCGCTCTGTGAGCTCTCTTATGAAACTCTCTGGAAAAGCCATTTTGTCGCCTCCGTTTCCAAAAAATCTTCCCTTTCCGCCCTAATTCGATTGCGGCAGGAGGCGGTGTGCCGTAAAGCAAAGTCTCTGCAAAAACTCTCGTTTACTTCACCTGCCACGCGGCGGGAATATAGATGCTGCTGAACGTATACACGGCATAGTCGTCGCTCATTCCGGAAACATAGTCGCAGACCGCGCGCCCTACTCCCTCCGCATCGGCTATACCTCTGTAATCCGCGGGGAGCTTATCGGGATTTTTGACATAGTAATCCCAGATTGCTCCGAGGATTTTCGAAACCTTGGCCTCCTCGCTCTTGGCCTCTGGATTGCGGTAAACTCTTTCAAAGAGGAAATCGTGAAACAGCCCGACGGCTTCAGCCATGTCCTCGGACATACGGATATCGCCCTCTTGGCTCGCTTCGATTACATCTCTTATGATTGCATCGATTCTCGTACTGTGCCGCTCGCCGATACGCTCGCGGACGAGCTGCGGAATGTCCTGCTCAGTTAGTATGCCGGCACGTATTGCATCGTCAACATCGTGGTTTATATAGGCAATTCTATCCGCCAGGCGGACGGCTGTCGCCTCCGCGGTGTCATCTGAAGAGCCTGTGGTATGGTTAAGTATGCCCATGCGGGTCTCATAACAGAGGTTGAGACCTTTTCCGGATTTTTCAAGTCTGTCGACAACGCGCAGGCTCTGCTCATAGTGCCGGAAGCCCCCGGCGTAAATGTCGCAAAGCGCTCTTTCGCCCGCGTGGCCGAAGGGAGTATGCCCCAAATCGTGGCCCAGTCCTATTGCCTCTGTCAGATCCTCGTTAAGCATGAGCGCGCGGGAAATAGTTCTTGCTATGCGAGTTACCTCAAGCGTATGCGTAAGGCGTGTTCGGTAATGGTCTCCCTCCGGCTGAAGAAAAACCTGCGTCTTATGCTTCAGGCGGCGAAAGGATTTTGAGTACGTTATCCTGTCGATATCGCGCTGAAAGCAGGTTCGAACCTCGTCCTGTGCTTCCGGAACGGCTCGTCCTTTTGAATTTTCCGCAAGAACGCCTCTGTCGCAAATCATAAGGCGCTCTAGCTGTTCGCGTCTTTCCCTGGGATTCGGCATAGCAACACACCTCCGGATTAAAGGGCGCAGATGATACTGACATCTTATACGACATTGCCTGCCATTTCCCTCTTTTTTTATTATTGTTTTTTGCAATACAGAACGTGCGGCGCTTTTATAAAAGCGCCGCACGAACAGCCATATTGCTTTTATCTTATCCTGACGCCGAGGAACTCACATCTGCAGTCCTCAAAACCTGCACGCCCGTTCGATACGTCCGTAAGCCTGAGCAAAAAGTTCTCCGCTCTGTCCGAGCGGACGAGAGCTTCAACACTGACATCTGTTCCGAAGTCAGTATTCTGAACGACCGCCTCGAATTCCTCCAGAATTCGTTTTGCCTTGTCGTAAAAGCTGTAGTCGCAGCTGATTCGGAACTTTCTCCACTCCGCCATCATAGCTACTCCGGCGGCGTCAAGGGCCATTTTCGCTGCCTTTGAATAGGCATGTACAAGGCCGCCGGTTCCGAGCAGCGTGCCGCCGAAATAGCGCGTCACCACGCAGCAGACGTTTTTGATTTCCTCCGAAACAAAGACGTTCAGCGTAGGCATTCCCGAGGTTCCACCAGGCTCTCCGTCGTCCGAATACCTTGTTATATTGTTCTCACGGATTATATAGGCATATACGTTGTGTGTTGCGTCGCGGTACTTTTCCCGCACTTCACGGAGAAATTCCAGTGCCTCTTCCTCGGTATCCGTCCGCCGCACTCTTCCGATAAAGCGGGAGTGTTTTTCAGTGAATTCCGCTTTGCCTTCGCCCGCAGGCACAAGAAAGCTCTCCATCTGCCCCACCTCCCGCGTGTTCAGGTTATATCGTCTTTGGAACAATTTTCGCCTGTTTCTCTTGCGGCAAAAGATCGTACCCTTCCCCAAAGCTCAGGTCTTATAACCGCTTCCACCCTTATGCCGTCCTCGGTATACTTAACGGCGGTAACCGAAGCCTCCCGGTGCAGAAACTCCAGAATTCCCGCTTCCCGATATGGCAGAAAAAGCTCCACGTTTTTCTTCCCATTCTCCAGCAGCTTTGACAGCGCTGAAAGCAGTTGTGCAGTGCCTTCCCCTGTTTTGGCCGAGATACAGACAATGTTCTCTCCGCGCGGAAGCTCACCGGAAAAAGCGTCGCACTTGTTGAACACGCGGATGCATGGCGTTTTTGAAGCACCGAGCTCCACGATGAGCTCATCGACTATTTTTGCCTGTTCCTCCCAGGTCGGACTCGAAATGTCGATAACATGCAGCAGCACATCCGCGTAGGCAAGTTCCTCAAGCGTCGCCTTAAAGGCTTCGACCAGATGGTGTGGAAGCTTTCCGATGAAGCCGACGGTATCGGACAGCAGGATTTCCTGAGTCTCGCTGATGCTGGTGCGGCGCGTTGTCGTGTCAAGAGTGTCAAAAAGCCTGTCGTTTGCGGGAATATCCGCTCCCGTAAGACAGTTAAGAAGCGTCGATTTTCCGGCATTCGTGTAGCCGACAAGCGCGACGACCGGCATAGAGTTTTTCTCGCGTCTGCGCCGCTGCGTTCCGCGCACCCGCCGTACCTCATCCAATTCCTCACGCAATTTCTGAATTTTACGTTTTATATGACGGCGATCCGTTTCAAGCTGCGTCTCTCCCGGTCCGCGTGTGCCGATAGGCGATGAACCGCCGGAAGCCGTCTGGCGCACAAGGTGGGTCCACATACCCGTCAGTCGGGGCAGCAAATATTCATATTGTGCCAGCTCAACCTGCAGCTGGCCCTCTCTCGTCTGAGCGCGCTGCGCAAAAATGTCGAGGATGAGTCCGCTCCTGTCAAGCACCTTAACGCCGAGATCCTCCGAAAGCACGCGCATCTGCGAAGGCGAAAGCTCATTGGCGAACACCGCCATGTCACAGCCGTTGCTTTCTATGAGCTCCTTCATTTCCTGAACCTTGCCCTCGCCGATGAAGCTGCGCGCTTCGGGCGCCGCCCTGTTTTGAAGCACGTAGGCTACGGCCTCGCCTCCCGCCGTTTCAACCAGCGCGGATAGCTCCTGCATGCTTATTTCTGTCGATCGCTCGTCCTCCGACATGGAATTTGCAGAAAGCCCCGCCAGAATTGCTTTTTCCCTGGTTATTTCCATTTAAGCCTCGCATCCATATTTATTTTTCATGGCTATGATTCCCTGTCCTGCACAGACTGATACAAAACTACAGGGATCACGGCCGAATTACCGGAAAACCAGTCTCATAGTCCGCCAAAAATACTTCAAACAGCTTTATCTGGGTTACATCGAGCTCACAGATAAGGTACCCTCCTCCGGCAATCGAAACCAGAGAGGCCGTTTTCCACCTGATTTTTCCGTTTTGAAGAGTCCTGTAGTCCGCATTAAGGGGCAGGTTGATTTTACCTGCTCGCGCAAGGGCCATATATTGTCTGATTTTCTCTCTGTCTTCTGAATAAATTATGTTTTCAACCCAGTTTTGTTCGGCCTCAACAAGATTCCTAGTCTCCTCGCCGCATCTTACATGGTCGCGGCTAAGGGTTCGAAGTGTGTTCTCAACATAGTTGAATTCAAATATCTCGTCAAAAATTGAATACAGGGCATCAGAATACTTTTCGCGCTCTTTTTCCCTGTCCGCAAGGAGCCTTTCGGTTGAGTCCACGAGTGACATGCATAAGAACGGTCTGTCTTTTGTCCCGCCGATATGCTTAATAATACTGTCAAACTGCATGAGCGTGCCATCCGATTTATACCTGCTTGCACTTATCTTCTGCACTGTTCCGGTAGATACGGCGCGCCGGCACGCATCCAGCAGTCTCTCCTTTTCGGAAGGAAGCACCTGATTGATAATGTTGAGCGAATGCTCTCTGAATTCAGCTAATTCAGAGTATCCCATCATCTCATAATAAGCTTTGTTGACTCTGATTACTTCGAGACTTTCTCTCGATAACTCATAGATTCCAAAGCCTCCGAGAATACCGTCCAGCAAAGAGTTTATCAGGCTGTCTCCGCCCAGAATGGCGCTGACGCTGCTGAGGGTATCGTATGAGGCGTTATCGCTGCCGGGTTTTGCCGCGCCCCCCTCACCAATCAGCTTTTCATACTCCTCCCGCGGTACGGGAGGGGAATAGTAGTAGCCCTGAATCGCTTCACAGCCCAGACTGTGAAGGAAATCGGCCTGCTCCCTGGTTTCGACGCCCTCAGCTACAACCGGAATGCCAAGCCATTTCGCAAGGCGTATTACAGAGGTGACCACCGTCCCGACCCTTCCGCCGCGTTCAAAGCCTTCAAGAAATTTTGTGTCGATTTTCAACGTGTCGGCATCAAAATCCTTGAGCATGTTCAGAGAGGAAAAGCCACTGCCGAAATCGTCGATTGCGACTGTAAAGCCGAATTTATGAAGTCTGTCGGCAACCTCGTTTTGCTCCTTAGAGTCCATTATGAATGCTGATTCGGTGAGCTCAATTTCGAAATATTTCGGATCAATCCCGTATTTTCGCGTTATATTGAAAAGTCTCTGTGAAAAATGCAGATCATGCATGTGAACGCGCGAAAAGTTTACGGAAACTGGCAGAAGCGCTTTGCCCTCCGCCTGCTGCAAGGCCTGAAATTTGCAGACCTTCTCGAAAATATAAAAATCCAGTCTTCTGATAAAACCGTTGCGTTCAAAAAGTTCTATGAATCTGCTTGGCTGGATAATCTCCCCGTCGGGCTTCTTCCAGCGCGCCAAAGCTTCCGCGCCGACAATGGTTTCGGTGTGAGTGTTGTATTTTGGCTGATAGTATTCGATGAATTCTCCGCTTTCCAGACCCTTCATCATATTTCCGACCATGTCCGCGTCCTGGAGCCGGCACTCAAGCATCGACTCATTATAAATGGCCAAGCCGGTGCTGTAGTTGTATTTAATAGTATCTTTGGCAATTGAGGCTTTGTCAATCATATTCTGAACAGACATTCTGCGGTCATCCACTAGAAAAACTCCCGCGCAGAGGAAAAACGGCAGTCCAGTCGAGTTTGCCGTCTTGATGGCGCCGCGGAGTGTATCAAAAATCTCCTCGTTGTCCTTGCCCGTCGTAAACCAGATGAAATGATCCGAGTACAGCCGCGATACGACGTCCCCCTTCTTTTCGTAACATATAATCGTATCTGCGATCGTTTTTAACAGAACATCACCGGCTTCATAACCGTAAAGCTCGTTATAGGTTCGGAATGAAACTACCTCAAAGGAAATGAGGGCGCAGACTTTATCATGAGGAAGCTTAAGCAGAGCCCTCTGAGTTTCGGCTTCAAAACCGGACTTATTATACAGTCCCGTAAGCGAATCGAGCGTACATGCTTCAATATATTTTCTGCGCTCTTTGCGGGAATCTCTCAAGTGATTTTTTGCGGTCATTCCAACAGAAATGAGCAGGAGCAGTGCGAGCATCACCACGACACCGATCGAGAACGAATCCATCCTGCCGACTCCCGAAAGCTCGCTATTGATATAATCCTTGTTTACCGAATTGAGTATGTACCAGCCGTCATTTCCGAGCGGCTGGTATGCATAGCGGACTCCGCTCATATCGGGG
>JASDTK010000244.1:8754-13363 GCA_041891555.1 Oscillospiraceae bacterium | reverse complement strand
CGGTATCCCGCGCGAATAATTGCGTACTCGACTCCGTCATCGTGGACCTTTTGCCAGTCAATCGCTCCCTGATGCTCCGAAACATCAACGCCCCTGAGCGTTTTGTACTGTGTTCCGCTGTAGTCTATGTAAGTCCCGTCCGTATAAAACTGGTCGGCTGAAAGAGTTGACGCTGGAATGTCATCATAACGCTTGACCCACATTTCTCCGCCCTTACCGTCGGAAACGCAGACCATTCCAGCGTGCGGATCCACATATGGTTCTGTTTTCACTCCACAGGCACAGAGAGACAGGGAAATTGCAAAAGCAATTACAATCGATAAGGCCTTTTTGTTATTCATTAAACAGGAATTCATAATGTTTTCTATGCCTTTCAGATTTGCCGATGAGAACACCTGGACGTATAATAACACAAAAGCTCCGCTTTTGCAAACTCAATCAGAAACCGCCTCAGCGATATATCTGCCGTTATATTTAAGGTACTTCTTAAGTCTCACCCTGCCGCGCTTGAGCGTCCGGCTGACGGTTGAAGGGCTGAGGCCAAGTCTTCCGGCTATCTCCGTCATGCTCATCTGTTCCAGATAATAGAGGCCGATGAGTTCGCGCTGCCTGTCAGTAAGCTCCTCGTTAATTGCTATGCGGACACGGCTGCCTAGATTACCTCCAACATCCACAAGTCCGATGAACTCCTGCAAAGCCTCATATTCCAGCTTGTTGTCTTCTGAGCCTTTCAAGATGTTCTCTCCTTTCGAAGTATGCTCTCAGATAATTGGATGTGGCAATGCAGTCTCTGCTCATTGCTGTCAGCATTGTGATTTCCCGTTTCAGTTCAAACTCATTGCGCTCCGGATAGTTGTCGCGAAGCAGCCTTTCCAGCTCAAGGAGCCGCCTTCTGCAACTGATTCCAACAGCTCGATATTGGGTCGAAAGTTCAAGCATGTCTGCCATAATGCATCTCTCCGTTCTTTTCTCGAAAGCTAAAATAGATGTTGACAAAAGGTTATTATTTTGCTATTATGAGTCTCGCTGATGACGCGCTGGTGTAGCTCAGCCGGTAGAGCAGCTGATTTGTAATCAGCAGGTCGGGGGTTCGAATCCGTCCACCAGCTCCACATCCAGCGTCATAAAATTCAATATGGAGGAGTTCCCGAGTGGCCAAAGGGGGCAGACTGTAAATCTGTTGTCAGTGACTTCGGTGGTTCGAATCCACCCTCCTCCACCATACTAAGTGCCCAAAAATGATATCATGCGGTGAAAGCCGCATGATATCAGGCTTTTTGGGCACTTTTTCTGTGAAAAATTGGACTGCGTTTTCAATGATGTCATTTGACCGTTTTTTGAGGGTAAGTGGATTCGAACTTTCACATTCAACCTTGCAAACACAGGAACACTTAATTTAGGAGCCCAAGCAGCATCCTTTTAGCATTCCCAAGGGGTTTTTTATCCAGTGGTTACAGATTCGAATCTCCGCAGGGGCACCATAATATCCAAACAGTTTAGATGCCACTGGCACAAAGCCAGTGGCATCAACTGTTTCCGGGCTTTTTGAGGCCCGGATTTTTTTGTTTTTCAAAAAGATGCCAAGGGCTGTTTCAGAGTGTCTGCGGGGATTTGAACCTCTTGCTTCCCTGCTTTTCACCCGGCAGCCCAACCAGCGCCCTTTTTGAGAGCGCAAAAAAGCGAGAAACACACTATTTTTGAATCGTACTTTTTCACAACGTTTTGGGTGCCGATTGATTGGTCTTGCAGGGCCATTGGATCGGCGCCCTTTTTCATTTTAAGAAAAGAAAGTGAGGTAAAGCACTATGGAGGAAAACAAATTCAAAAAGGGCGCTAACTTTTTTGGAGAGCTCGCGCGTCGATTCCAGCGGGAACAAATTGAGTTTTCACTCCCCGAGAACAACTGTCTCCCCATTCTTATGAACGGACAGGAAGTCGGTGCGGTGATCCCCGATGGGGCGATGCGGATTCCAAAAGCGTTTGTTGATGACACAGAGGTCAGCGACCTCTGCCAGCGAACAGGCGAGATTGCGGCTGAGGTGCGGGAATACATGAAACTGCTGGAGGACGCTCCCTCGCTGAAAGCGTCCAGCCTTTCCGAACCCTATAAGCTGCTGGCAGACTTCAATGGCTATGTCCTCGGCGGGACGGAAAGCAACCGCGGCGTCCAGTTCACCACATGGCAATGGACATACGACCACGACAGCCTTACCCTCGGCCATTATTTCGGCAGCGACTACGCCGCCGCGAAGCAGGACTTTGCCCTTCGTTCCGGGCTTGTGCCGGAGGAAAAGAGGTTCACGCCGGAGCAGCTCATTGAAATCTACCGCTGCTGCGCCGACACAATGGCCTCCGGAATCCCTCTCACCTTCGAGCAGGAGAAGCGGATCGACGAGATTCAGACGCAGATTACGGGGATGGTGCCTAACTGTGCAGATCGATTCAAGCAGGCGCAGGAACAGGACGCCCCGTCGCAGCAAACCATGTAAACAGAACAGAAGAACGATTTGGCCGCAGCTTTGACAAAATCAAAGCTGCGGTCTTTTTGCGTTTAGAGAGGAAGTCACGATGATTAATTTTGCAGAAGTCCAAGAGCCCGCCGTTTCCATGCCACGCGATGTGCAGCAAGACGACAACCCAGTCTGCACCTATTCGGAACGATGCCGGGGCTGCCCCTATCCCGCCCATGGTTTTATCTGCTGGCGCAGCGACGGCACTTGCCTGCGAACGGATATGGCAAAAAGAAATAAGCAGGAGGTATTGAAATGATCCAAGCAGTATTATCCAATAAGCAGCACCCGGAATACGGTGTTGCCACAGTTCCGTTCCCTATCGTCAAGGACGAATACGATCACATTCTCGCGCTGTTGGAGCCGCTGGGGATCGGGGATGCGGTGAAACAGGACTGTCACATCGAAGAAGTGCGCGGAGATTTCCCGGCGCTCAGGCAGATGGAGTTGACCAATGCGAATCTCGACGAGCTGGACTATCTTGCCAAACGGCTGGACAGCTTCGACGAATATGAAAAGGCGCAGTTTCAGGGCATGGCCTCCCGCTTGGAGTTTCACAGCGCGGATGAGTTCATCAACCTGACCTTCTGTTGCCAGGAAGCCACGGTGGTCACAGATTTCAAAGACCCTGAAACACTGGGCCGCAGACACTTTTTGACCATGAACGGCGGCGCGGCGTCTCCGGAAGAAATGCGGAGCAAGGACTTCAGGGAAATCGCGCTGGATCTGCTGGATCAGCAGGTCGGCCGCGTCACGCACTACGGCGTGGTATATGACAATGAGTTTGAGATGACGGAGCGATATGACGGGCGGCGCTTCCCTGAATATCACTACGAGGATTGTGTCTTGGAGATGGAGATGTCCTTACGCTTTGCTCCCATCGAAAACCCTGCCGCGTACCTCTTTCTTCCCATGACGCAGTCGCAAATTGAGCGCGCCATGCTCCGCGCAAGCATCGATAGCTACGGAGATATGAGCCTGCAATTCATGGAAAGTAAATTACCGGATGAAATCGACGCCATGCTTGATTTTGAGAATGAGAATCTGTCCGACCTCAACGAGATGTGCCGCACCATTGAGCCGCTGAGCTCACTGGAGTGCGCCATGCTTGGCGCAGCCGTTCTGTTGGCGCAGCCGGAGTGTGCCGCGCAGGTGCGGCAGCTTGCCGAAAACCTCGATCAGTTCGACTTTGTCCTTGGAGTCCACTCCCCGAAGGAATATGGGGAGTACATGATTAAGGAGTCTGAGCATTTCCAGTATGACGAAAATTTGGCGGAGTTTTACGACTTTGAAAAGTACGGCCGCCAGCGCGTGGAACAGGAAGGCGGCGTATTCAACCAGCGGGGCTATATCGCCTATCAGGGAACGCTGAGCCTCGACGAGTTGATGCAGGGCGACCCTGTTGAAAATATGGGCCCACAGATGGGAGGGATGGAATGATTACGATTTCCTTGGCTTACGCCGGCGTGGATGAAGGATTCCGATTAAGGTTTCCCTCCTCTTCGACTGAGAACAGTAGAACATTGTTGGAGGTGCTTTACCAGAATCCGAGGGTCGATAAAATTGAGATTTCGGAGGTCAGCAGCAATGTCTACAATCTTGGCGGTTATCTCAAAAAAGTGGATATATGGAATCCGGATAACCAAGAGAAGCTCGAAACCCTTGGGCGGACGCTTCAGACCATGGATCGGGATTCCTGTTTGAAATTTGAGGGCGTACTGGACGCCAATAGCGTGAACGGTATCGACGATGTCCTGCGGCTTTCAGAAGCGCTGGATGAATATATTCTTTTGCCGGACGCGGGCGGGGGCAGCGCCCTCGGTAAATATCTGGTGACCCATGGCATAACGCCCTTTTCCGAAAGCGTTCAGCCCTATCTGGATTACCAGATCATCGGTGCGGAGTTTTATGCAGACCACGGCGGGGCCTTCTGCCGCGCCGGGTATGTGGTGCGAAAAGAGGAACTGCCGCAGCAATTCTTACAGACGGGGCAGGAACAAAAAAGCGTTATGCTGCTGCGCCTCCGCGCATCCCATGGCAAGAAGAAAAATCCCATTTCCACCACGCAGACGCTGCCCGAAGCCGATGAGCTGTGGGCG
>JASDTK010000244.1:678-8744 GCA_041891555.1 Oscillospiraceae bacterium | reverse complement strand
GATCTTCCCATATTTTGCGACCATGGTGCCGCAGGACTGCATCACCGTGGAGAGTGCCAACGCACTGGCACGGGCAATTGAGCAGATGAATCAGACAGACGGCGAACTGCTCAAATACCTTGCCGCGGTGGAGCTGGAACAGCCGGATACCTTTAACGGCGCACTGCAAATCGCAAGGAATATCGGCAACTATGAGATGATTCCCAGCAGTCAGGCGGATGACGGATTCCACACCCAATTCGGGCAGATACGACGACGGGACGCTCCTATTGAGACGCAAGGCATGGGCGGGATGGAACTGTGCTGATAAAAATGCCGCAGACAAAACCATATCTGTCTGCGGCATACTTTATATCCTATAATCAGCCCTGCGAGTGAGAAGCCAGTAGGTTCGTCTCAGAGCAACATTGCGAAGCAAGGTATCCAGCGGACAGAAAGCCGTTGGCTTCAAAATTTTGTTCTGCGTTTAAACATTAGACGAAACTCAATTAGTACCGTTGATCATTTCCCTATATTATTGATGGAAAACCCACTGCTTTTTTCAGACAATACGCAATTTATAGTAAAACACTCGATTTATTTGTTTGATGATAACTCCAGATTATTATTCGATATACCATTTCTCTGATATTTTTGCGTTATCGCTATCCGGTTTCGGAGATGCTTGCTCAAACTTGGTTAGCGTAGGAAGATTTATTGCGGTGCCGAATACAAGCGCATGCCCCGTTTGCAAGTATGTAAGTCTGTCAATCATCCCCTGATTAACATATGGAACCATTTTTGCTATATATTGAAGGTCGTCGGGATTTTGAACGCGGTGGATAATAAAATTACTACATTGAGAAACAACAGTTTTTGACAACTCGCTTGGGCGTTGAGATGAAATGCCCATAAGCAGCCCAAATTTCCGTCCTTCCTTCGCAATACGTTCAAAAATGTTGTATCCGAGCACCCCATAGTTACTCTCATTTCTAACAAACCTATGCGCCTCTTCTATTATGAAATTTATTGGCATAGCAGCCTTACTATCCATTCGTTTTAGGTGATCAAGAAGAAGTTTTGCAAGAACCTTTGTAACCACTTCGGCAGATGAATCATCAAGTAAGCTAATATCAATGTTCACTATTTGATGTTCGCCAAGAAGATCATTTACATACGACTCAATTGACACAAACTCTGTTTTTGTCAATATCTTCCCTTGTATGCCGTCATTCAATGCCTGGAGCCTCGTGATAAGTGTAGATGTATACTCTTGAATCCGCTGGGAGCTAATGCTTCCCTCATAGAAGGTTGCAAATTGAACAGCCTCAAGGAATTGCTGCATTGTATATGTTACTTGCTTTGCAACAGCAAGGGAATCCGCGAGATCATTTTTTATAAAAGCTTGCACAAACTTAATGGTGGCCTCTTCATTGGTAAAAGCCCCATAGTTCATTGTAATTGCTTTTCTGAGGGTTGTTGTTCCATCAATAACGACATCTAAGTTTATTGCATCTGTTTTGAAGGTGGTTAATACCCCTTTCACTTTATCAGACTTTGATGCAGAAGTGTCAGAACTATTGATGATTCCAAGCACAGTGCTCGCCAAAATATGATTTTTTACATCATCATCGTGATTATCCGGATCAAAGAAGCTCCTTGCAAGATCAATAGCGCGTTTTAAGATAGGTATTTGTGTTTTTTCGGTTGCATGTAACAGAATTGCCCAGTCATCAGCAGTCAGTGACCATACAGGAATCTCCAAACGGTTTACTTGCTCACTGCTTTCTGATGCAATTAGGCATTTAACTTGGATTTGAGGATTAACCGCAGTTATCGAAGAAAAAGCTTGAGTATATTCGCCGTTAGAATCTATGATTACAAATTTCGCTCCACGTGCTGAGTAATTTGTCTTTAAGAAGATATGTTGCAGTATGGTAGCAACGGTATTTGATTTTCCGGCACCCGTATTGCCAAATACAGCAAAATGGAAGCCAAAGAAGCGATCTATATTTACCTTGACCGAATAATCTGGAAAAATTACAGACGAACCAATTGGTAGTAACTTAGCCCTTGTCGATCCTTCGTCTTCACGTACAATCTCTTCATCATCAGAGACTTCAAGCATCGTAATCAGATCATTCTCGGAAATAATATTAACCTCCGAAAAAATAAGCGGCATTTTAGAAACGCCAAAGAAGAACTTATTTGATATAATTTCTCCAATCAGATTAATATTGAGCTGACGGCTACTATTGGGTTTACTCATTGGTTTACTGGTTAGCGCAGGCTTTTCCTCAACGCCAGTAATTTCGCCGATAACTGTTCGTCCAATGTCATAGATAGAAACATATGACCCTACTTCACCAACAAAGCGGATACCATCCGTTGTGTTAATATAGTTTCCGAGAGACTCATACATTTCAGCAACTATTCCTCGCTGACTTATGGAGACTAATTTTCCGATGCTACGACTATTCATTTTATGCCTCCGATTCGAAACTCTTAATCAACTCGTTTACTGGTTGAATTTGAGATTCTTCTACTACGTCAGGGTGTATCGTTGGAAGCACATCCTCTACAATATTCTTGAAATAATGTACTTTATCCTCAGAGTAGATTACCGTAATCCGTGAGTCATTCAGTGCAATCAGCCGATCAATACTTGTGCTTTTTCCAAACACCACTAATCGAAAAGATGGTACAGCCAAAGCGTTTAGAATAATGCGGTTTATATGATCGTCACCAAAACTGTATCCCATAACAATGAGCACACCGTTTTTCTGAATTAATCTATTCTCCATTGCTCTAAACAAGTCAGAGTAAGGGGTCATCAGCGTAGTTCTGTCCTTAAGTGGAGTCGGATAAATCATTACAGTGTCATCATCAGAAATAGATTCATAGTCTTGCTCCCAGACCTGTTCATCTTTACGCACCCAGGAAATAGAACCATGTATTTTTATGAGATTAAAAAAAGATGAAACATGCTCCCATACATCACGGCTCTGGTTCATGTTATCAACATACATGTAATTATAACTTGCCGGAGAGAACTTGCGTCTATATGTACCTGCGAAGCCGTTGTTATATGGAAAGCCAAGCTCATCAAGGGCTATTTCATTAAAAAGATCGTAATTTGTAGTAAACACACTAATGGGGCTTCTTCTTGTGCGCTGAGTAATCTTCGCATAGAAATCTTTATATATAGATTTTACTTCCTCGCTATTCAATCCAAGTATTATTCTATTGCGGATATAATTTCGTACTAACTTGGTTTTTTCGGAAGCTTTTGAATCGATCTCAACGATTTGATTGGAAATTTGGACTGAACCTAAAGCTTCAATAAGCTTTTCAAGGTTCTTATCGAAGCGACCGTTCATTTTTTGACCAGCAATATCGAAGTCCGGGTTTTCAGAAAAGAATCCATCATATATTGCTGCCATCCCAGGTATGCCGGTTTCTCGCTCGTCAATTAGATTACTTGAGCATCCAGCGCCAAGTAAGAAGCTCAAATTATCAATTTGGAGGAATTGAGCAACCTCATTACGCAGTGCCTCAAGAGATATATCTTGCCTCTCTTTTCCTCTGTAGTAGCAAATGCTTTTGTCAGCCATATTAACCCCTCCTCTTAACGAAACAAATGATTTATAGTACCAACTTTGTATATTGGATTGCTCATTATTGCTATAATTGGCAATCAACTAATTGCAATATGCCAGATCACTCTTACTTCGTCTTTGACGCCTATTGTAAAGTAAGTAACATCTAAAACTATTAAAACTATTCCGATTATACCATCCGCCTCCCGCATTCGCAACCAAACAAAGAGTAGCTATCCTCGCCACACTGTGGTATGTTGTGTAGCTGTAAAATCAGAAAGGAGACGATGCCCATGAGCGTCAACGCATTCATCGAAGAATACGAATACATCGAACTGTTCGGAAAACCCGGACTGTTCACAAATGCCCGCATCGACCGGGATACTGTGCCGGAGGGCTGGTACGCCTACGACCTGCGAGGCAGCGACTATGACCCCGGCGAGCCGGTGACGGTGGAGCCGAGCGTGGTGGTCAACCATGCCGGAACCATCCTGACCCACGAGCCGATCTCATTTCCCAAGGAGGGCTTCAAGCGGCTGAACGGCCAGCTGGATTTCGCCGACGCCTACCATCTTTCCCTCCGAGAGTTCTGCGACGAACGCGGGCTCAATTACCCGGAGAACAACCGAAAATTCATTCTGCGTCCCGCCTCTCCCGATGAGGCGGGACTTTTCTATTCTCAGGAGGAACAGGACGCAGAACTCGCCACCGTAGGCCATATGCGCTTTGACCACGGCAGCGGAGGCAACGAGTTCTGGACAACGTGGTGGGAGCACAACGGAAATGCGCTGAACACGCCGGAGTTCAAAGCGGAATTTCAGCAGCTTGTAGATGAGCTGCGGCGCGGCCCGCTGAAAGACCGCGCTGCCATGTCCAGCTATTGCCACAGCCATGCTGGGGAGCTGGACGCAGGAGCCGAGGGCCGCTATGGATATGTGGCTGAAACGGAAAACTACCGCTACTGCCTGCGCTGTTCTCCGCAGAAGGGCAACTATTCCTACATCTACATCTATGACAAGCGCCAGCAGGAACAAAACATGGCGAAGAAGCCGCCAGTCATCGGCACGGTCAGCTTCGCCAGTGGCGAAACGCTGGCCTACACCGACCCGGCCATCTTTTTGCAGGTCATTCGGGACGAGCTGCCGTACAAGCCCACCTCCGGCTTCCAATACAAAGTGCTGACGGATGATCCCGCCGTGCGAAAGGGCGCGGATGACATCCTCTACGACCTGTTCGGCGAGAAGAATCCGCGCTCGCTGGAGGACTATGGGCTGACAAAGCAGGGGCAAGCGGCGCTCAAAAACGCAGAGAATCCGAATCTGCCCCGCAGCTACCGCTGGTTCGTGGTGGAGAACTTCGACTGCGACGGCGAGGTGCGGCACGACACGGATTCCCTCACGGGAGCCATCGACCGTTTCAACAGCCTCGCCTGCGATAGCAAGCGCCTGAGCGTCACAAAGGATGACGTTTCCACCGTTTATCTGGCAATCGCCGAGAACGGTGAAACCCATTTGGACGAGGGATGGCACAGCAGTCCCCGGTTTGCGGACGACAGTGTCATACAGGAAGCGGCAGAACGACTAAAGCTCGGTATCGCCGGGCTGGAACCGTCCGGCCCGACGATGAATTTTGGAGGAATGTAACATGGATCAGAAATGGCTTACTTTCCTGCGGGAGCAATATCCCGTGGGCAGCAGGATTAAGCTCAGAGAAATGAAAGACCCGTACCATCCCGTGGAACCCGGAACGATGGGAACCCTGACCGGAATCGACGATATCGGCACGTTCCATTGCAATTGGGACAGCGGGAGTTCCCTCGGACTGGTCATCGGCGAGGACAGCTTCACCGTCCTGCCCCCGGAAACGCACCTGCTGAAGCTGTATATGCCCATGTGGGTGGAGTGCTACGAGCGCAACCGCTGGGGCGATTACGAGAGCGAACCGACGATGTTGGGCGGCGACGAGGCGGTGCAATATGCGGACAACATCGCTGCGGCGCTGCTGCGAGAGTTCCACCCGGAGGAATCGGAGCGCGGCCTCATGACCTATTACGGCGAGGATGACGGCGTGGACAGCAAGGTCAAGTCCTGCCGCATTACCGCCGAAGTGCGAGGCAGAAAGCTCTGGGGCGTGGCGGAGTGTCAGGTAACTGGCGAGTTGACAGATGCAGAGCTGTCCTCTCTAAAGAAATATGTGTCCGGGCAGTCCAGCGACGGTTTCGGCGAAGGCTTTGAGCAGCGAGAGATCAAGGTTGACGACTGCGAGCTTTTCGCCCATCTTTGGAGCGGCGATGACGGTTGGAGCATCCAAACAGAGCAGGAGCGATTTGCTCCGAGGCTGGCGGAGGGACTGCCGGAGCTGTGCTTCTCCACGCTGAAAAGCACCGGGGAGCTCATCTGCATCAAGCGCGGCGAGAACGGCTACAACAAAAGCGACTGGAATACCGACAGCAGAGAGAAAAATCAGGAGCTGGCGGACTACAACAACGAGCGTCTGGGCGTGACCGACGCTCAGCGGCAGGCCATGGAGTGCGGCAGTATGCACGACTGGAACGTCCCCGGCGCTGATCCAAGCGCCTATGAGCAGAATGCCCCGACGCTGGGAGGGATGACCCTTGAATAAGATCATGGACGTCTGCATTGCCAAGGCCAACGCGCCTGAAAGCGAGGCGGATGCGATGCTCTCGCTGCCTGCTATGCCCTACGAGCTGTTCGACGCGCTGGACAGGGCGCGGATACAGCAGGGCGACGACCTGTATTTTCAGGTTGAGAAATACAGCGTATTTGAGTTTATGGAGCCGCCGTTCATCACCGACGCGAACAACCTTGTGGAGCTGAATACTTTGTGCCAGAAGCTCTCCGAGCTGAACGATCAGCAGAGCACGGCTTTTGAGGGACTCCTCAAAATGGAGGTTTTCAAGGAAAACGGCCCCATCTCCATCGGGAAGCTCATCGACCTTGCCTGCAGCACCGATTGCTGTCATGTGGTGGGCGAGGCACTGAACAACTCTCAGCTCGGCAGGTTTTACGCCGAGAACGGCTTTGTGCCGGAGCTGGATAATCTCCCGGACAAGGTATTTGAACTGCTGGATTTTGAGCGAATTGGACGGGAATTGCGTCAGGGCGAGGGCGGCGTATTCACGGACGGCGGCTATGTGGTACAGCATAGCGAGCTTGCGGAGGTCTATAAGGATATGACCTTCGCCATGCAGACGCCGGACTATCAGATATTGCTGGAGGATATGCAGGGCAATCGCCTTGAGCTGCCCCGGCAGGATCTGCCGGACGCGGGTGTATACGCCTGCGTCGACTGCCGAATTCCCCTGCTGATGGCGGCTATCGATGCGGCGGACATTCAGGACGTCAACACCATTGCCGAAACGCTCAAAGGCAGGGGTGACAAGCCCATGCGGAAGTACAAGGCCGTACTGTGTGCCTCCGGCTGCGATTCGCTGGAGGAAGCTACCGTGCTGGCGGAGCATCTGGACGAGTATCTGTTTGACGAAAAGGTCACCGGTCTTCGGGATCTGGCGCTGGCCGAGATGAGCTTTATGGACGAGGATGGGGCAGCGCTGCTGGCTCGGTATGTTGATCTCACTGGCTACGGCAAAGCTGTTCTGGAAAACGACTGCGCCGTCATTACGCCCTATGGACATCTGGAGCGTAAGGACCACCAGCCGATTCAAACTCCTCTGGAACGGCAGACTCAATCGGGAATGGAGATGATGTGATGAATCCATTTGACGCGCTGAACCGTCTCCCGGCCACGCCGCAGGAAACTGCATGGCTGCAAGCTCGGATGGAAACCCTATCGGTCAGAGAATCCCTCATTCTCGGCGCGGCGCTGATGGGAAACCCCGCTTACGACGCCAGAGACGTCATCAATATCTTTCAGTCCATGCCGGACTACGAGGTATGCTATCCGGCAGGAAGCTACGAGGCGTTGGGGCGCTACGCCCTCTGCTATGACGCGCAGCTTCCGCAGGAGCTGTCGGAACACATTGATCTGGAGCAGCTCGGCAGAAATTATGAAGACGAGCACCCCGGTCTCTTCTTTGGCAATTGCTATGTGGAATACCCAAATCAGGGCCCTGCGCTGCGCTATAATGGTGAAAACCTTGCCTACTGTGTGGACGACGGCTGGAGCGTCAAGGTGAAGCTGGCTTCCCCTCGCTGCCCGGACGGCGTCTGGCTGCGGCTTCCCGATTATGAGGACACCAACGACGGCAGGCCGGACGAAATGCGGATCACACTGGATGAGCTTGGCGTGAAAATCGTTGATGAATGCACGCTGCTGGAGGCGCGGTGCATCCTGCCGGGACTCGGTGATCTCACGGAGCAGTATGACCGACCGTCAGACCTTATCTATGACGGGCAGAATCTCGGCTTCGTGCTGGACGAGCGCGGGCAGGGCATGAAAAACTTTATGGAGCTGTACGCCGGGCCACTGGAATATGAGAACTGTATCATCCTTGCCGAAGCGATGGAT
>JASDTK010000244.1:0-668 GCA_041891555.1 Oscillospiraceae bacterium | reverse complement strand
GTGCGTGACCCTGCCGCCTGCGGTGGCCAGCGCCTTCAACTATGAGGAATATGCCGCGGAACGGTTGGAACACGGTGGCTTCATCATCAATGCGGCGGAAACCGGATATATCGGCAAGGAACCGGGGCAGCGGTTTGCGGATATGCTTATGGAATAGAAAAAGCGCCCGCAATGCGGACGCTTCAGTGGTCGGGCGTATATTGGATGATGTCTGTGATATCACAGTGAAGGAGGTTGCATAAATCGTTTAATGTATTCAGCGTGACGCTGCGATTCTGTCGCAGCGCATCCAAAGTGCCGGTGCTGATACCGTATTCTTTAATCAGCGCATATTGACTGATATTCTTTTGTTTTAGCGTCTCCCAAAAGGGTTCAAAAGTGATCATCCCAGCACCTCAATTCTTATTCATCATACCTTGATTACTATTTCTTGAATATTGCCGAATATTCGGCTATAATGATGAAAGGAATTGTAATGATGGGGTGATTCAGATGATGACCAACGATTTTGAAAAGGCATTCGGTGACTTTCTGGATCGCCGCGAATACGACCAGGCGGAGAATGCGCTGTTCGCCATGGTGCGCATCGCCTTTCTTGCCGGATGGAAAGCCGCAGGCGGAGATCAGCCACAGCCGCAGAAGATATTTCAGATCATGCACAAGGAGAG